>CALWCO010000007.1 GCA_944376455.1 uncultured Clostridia bacterium | reverse complement strand
GGACCCGTTACACCCGTGGGACCCGTTACACCCGTGGGACCCGTTACACCCGTGGGACCCGTTACACCCGTGGGACCAGTCACGCCCGTGGGACCAGTCACGCCAGTGGGGCCAGTCGCTCCCGTGGGACCTGTTGCACCTCCCGGGGCTCCCGTTGCACCCGTTGCGCCCGTCGCACCTGTCGGACCGGTCGCACCCGTCGCGCCCGTTGCACCCGTGGGGCCTGTCGCGCCGTAGACGTAGCGGATGACGGTAAAAGAATTTCCGTCGCAACATCCGCACCCGCCGCGGGCGCAATTGCCGCAAGCGGAGTCTCCGCACCCGCAGGGATGATGGGCGTTGCAACCGCAGTCAAAATCTTTATTGCACATAAAACTTCTCCTTTGCAGTGTAATACACTTACTCCATACTATGCTTAAAAAATAGGAAATGTGTTGCATATTTTTGCTGTTTAAGAGCGTTCGAAACGAAAAAATACAAAAATTAGACAAATTTTACAAATTTATTACAAATTTGTGTAGATTTTTTTGCAACTTTTCTTTATAATGGAAAGTACAAGGAATAAGAATGTAAAAAATGTCCGAAGTGATTGAGAATCGGGCGAAAAGAAGAGCAAAGATTGAAAGGTTTTAGAGAAGGAGAGTAAGAATGGATTATTTTTTATCCGTTGTCGCGCTGTTGGCGGGGCTGGGTACCTTTTTGCTTGGGTTTAAGTTGTTGGGCGACAACATGGAAAAACTCGCTTCCGGCGGGTTGAAGAGGATGTTCAACAAGACGGCGAAAAGCCGTCTGGCGGGCGTCGGCATCGGCGTGGCGGCGACGGTGATCGTGCAGAGTTCGTCCGTTACGACCGTCATGGTTGTCGGTTTCGTCAATGCGGGCATCATGACGCTCTATCAGGCGACGGCCATCATCATGGGGTGTAACATCGGCACGACGATCACGGGTCATATTGCCTCCCTGCAGACGGTCGATCTCATTGAGATTGCCACCATTCTGACGGTTGTAGGCGTATTCATGGATATGTTCAGCAAGAACGATAAAGTCAAGACCATCGGGTTTACGCTTGCGGGGCTTGGGCTGGTGTTTGTCGGGTTGGGCATCATGGGGGATTCGATGTCGGGCTTCAGCGAAAGCGATAGCATCAAACAGGCCTTTCAGGTTGTGGACAATCCCTTCTTATTGTTGCTGATCGGCATCGGCGTTACGGCCATCGTGCAATCTTCCAGTGCGGTCACGACGATCGTGATCACGATGGCGGCGGAAGGGCTGATGATCGGTTCGGGCGGGAACAGCGTGCTGTATCTGATTTTGGGGACCAACATCGGTACCTGCGTCACGGCGTTGCTGTCGTCTATCGGTGCGGGGCGCAATGCCAAGCGCGCGTGCATGATTCATCTGCTGTTCAATACATTCGGTGCGGTGATCTTTTTGATCCTGTTGCTTTGCTGGCCGAGCTTTATGGATATGACGTTCGGGACATGGTTCACCGATCCCGGGCGGCAGATCGCCATGTTCCATACTTTCTTCAATGTAATATGTACGCTTATTTTCCTGCCGTTTGTCAATGTTTTCGTAAAAGTTTCGGGCATTCTGGTTCCGGAAAAAAAGACGGAAAAGGAGCGCGCGGACGGGTGGATGGACGAGCGTTTGATCGCCACGCCGTCGGTGGCAATCGAGCAGCTCTGCAAGGCGCGCGTACGCCTTTCGGATATGAGCATGGAAAATTTGCGCTTGGCGTTCGATGCTTATCTGCATAAGGACGAAGGAATGACGGAAAAAATTCTCAAGACCAACGAAGAGATCGTTGCGCGCAGCAAGGAGATGACTTCTTACCTCATTCGCGTCTCAGGTGAAGATATATCCATGCAGGACGAACGCATCGTTTCCGCTTTGCATCATAACATGGGCGACATCGTCCGCGTGGGGGAACTTGCCGACAATCTTACCAAATATACGCACAGAGAAATCAAATACGAACTGACCTTCTCGTCGGGAGTAAACGAACAACTGGAAGGTATGTTCAAAAAGATAGAAGAGCTCTATGCCTCTGTGCGCAAGACGCTGGAGGAGAACGATTTGGGCCGTCTTCCCGAGGTGGACGCCCTGGAAGACGAGGTTGACGGTATGCGCAAAAAACTCATCGATGACCACATCGAGCGTCTCAACGGCGGTTATTGCAAACCGGAGAACAGCAACGTTTTCATCAATCTGGTTTCCAATCTGGAAAGAGCGGGGGATCATCTCAGTTACCTCGCGCATTCCATCGAAGAAATTTACGGAGGGAAATGAGATTCGTCTGACCTGACTTATGGAAAAGATAGTCTATATCCTCGAAGATGACAAGAGTATCAGCGAACTGGTGGAAACCACGCTCGAAATGAACGGCATCGCCAGCCGTTCCTTCCCGACGGTCAGGGAATTCCTTGCGGCCGTCAAGGATCGCGCTCCCGACGTGGCCCTTCTCGACGTCATGCTCCCCGATGGCAGCGGGCTCGACGTGCTCGCTACCCTCAAATCGGGTAAGAATGAAATATATTGCATAATGCTCAGCGCGTTGGGAAGCGAGCTGGACAAGGTGAAGGGGCTGAATGCGGGCGCGGACGATTATGTTTCCAAGCCATTCGGGGTACTGGAATTGTTGGCGCGCATCAACGTGGCGTTTCGCCGCGGCAAGACGGCCGATCTCAATCGCGGGGGGCTGTGCCTGGATGAAAATTCCATGACGGTGACCCTCAACGGCAAAAAACTCGATCTCAACAACAAGGAATTTCAGCTTTTGAAATATTGCATGGAAAACGAGGGGAAGGTTCTCACGCGCGAGAAACTGCTCATTTCCATTTGGGGATACGAGTCGGGGGAAACGCGTACCGTGGACAATCACATCGCGCGGCTGCGGAAGCTGGGCGTGGATTATTTCGAGACGGTCTTTGGCGTGGGGTATAAATTCGTTACCAAAAAATAATAATAACAATCAAAGTATTAAGGAAGGATGATTATGCGCAGAAGAATTTTATGCGTGTTCATACTCATCACCTTTCTCGGGCTCATACTCTTTTCCTTTACGGCGACGGAGGTATTTTATAACCTGTCCGTCGAGCACAGCAAGGAATCGCTGACGGTCTACATGAATATGTATGACGAAAGCCTGACGTTGGACAATGCGGGCGCGGGAGAGCTGTCGCAGAAGCTGGGCGGCGCCCGCGTTACTTTTTTATCGACGGACGGCACGGTATTGGCCGACAGCGCAACGGACTCGATCACGGAGAACCATGCAAACCGAAAAGAGGTGCAGGACGCTCTGCAAACGGGTGAGGGGTATGACGTACGCAATTCGGGTACGATCGGGGAAAATATGGTCTATTATTGCAAGCGGTTCGGGGACGTATTGGTCCGCATTGCGGTGCCGACCTCTTCCGACTGGAATATTTTCCTCTCCTCTTTGCCCTCGCTCGTCGGTTTTTTACTCATCGATTTGGTTGCCTGTTTCCTGTTTACTTATCTGGCTTCCGATTTTATTCTCAGACCCATACGTCAGTTTACGTTACAGGCGCAACAGGGCAAAGAGCTGGTCAGCAATTATCAGGAATTGCGTCCGATCGCGGAAGTGCTGAACCGTCGCAACGAGAAAATCGTGGGGGACATGAAGCGCATCGAGGAAGAAAAAGAGCTGGCACTGCAGGCGAAAAAATCCAAGGATGAAATGATCGCCAACATCACGCACGAGATGAACACGCCGCTCACCTCCATTAAGGGTTTTGCCGAATTGCTTGCGGGAGAGGGCTTGACCGAGGAACAGCGCCTGCGCGCCGTGAACATCATCCGCGCACAGAGCGAACGGCTTTCCAACCTCATTTCCGAAACGCTTCATTACAGCGAAATCGACAACGACGAACTGCCTTCTTATGACGTGGATTTCACAAAACTCGTGCAGGATGCGCTGGGCACGTTCGAGCCGAATATGCGGGAAAAGAATCTGACGTTGCATGCAGATATTGCAGAGGGGATCAAAGTATTCTCCCGTTATGAGAGGCTGTTGGTCATCTTGAACAATCTGGTGGGCAACGCCATCCGTTACAACAAAGAAGGCGGCGAGATTTCCGTCTTTTTGGGCAAGGAGGACGGGTTTGCCAAATTGTCGGTATCGGACACGGGGGTCGGAATTGCCGAGGAAAACCTGGATAAAATATTCTCCCGCTTTTTCACCGTGGACAAATCGCACAACGGTCAGGGCGGCGGGTTCGGACTCGGGTTGGCTGTCGTGCGCAAACTTTGCCGCAAAGCGGGCTGGACGATCAGCGTCAAAAGCAAACTCGGCGAAGGCACGACGTTCACCATTGTTTTTTGATTTTTCTTTTTGTTTCGGGCATGGTGTAGGTTAATTTTTTGTTTTTTAATTGCAAACAGTAAAAAAGATCAGGGATATTTCGCGGAAGAACGGAACGGCGGCGGTCGTTCCGTTCTTTTTTTACGCAAAAAAAGTCCTCCGAACGGAGGACGAAAAATATTTTTTCAAAAATTCATTTTTTATAAGATTTTTCCAAAGAAAGAAACGTTTTCCTGCAACGGTTTTACTTTCTTTCGTGCAGGGGCACGAACGTCTGTCTGGGTTTGACGCAGTAATAAGCGGGACGGATGATCTTGTTGCCGTTGGCAAGCTCTTCAAGCCGATGCGCCGACCAGCCCGCGATGCGGGATACGGCGAACATGGGCGTATAGAGCGGCTTGGGCAAATCGAGCATGGTGTAGACGAATCCCGAATAAAAATCGACGTTGGGGCTGACCGAGCGGGGATTGTTGTGCAGTTCGGGCACCATCTGCGAGGCCAGGGAAGCGACGCAGTTATACAGCTCGAATTCCCGTTCTTTGCCCTTTTCCACGGACAGTTTTCCCGCAAATTCTTTGAGAATCTCGCAGCGGGGGTCGGATTTTGTGTAAACGGCGTGTCCCATGCCGTAAATCAGGCCGCTTTGATCGAAAACTTCTTTGCGCAGGATCTTATAGAGATAATCCTGCACCGAATCGCGCGTCCAGTTCTTGCCGACGTGTGCCTGGATGTCCTCGAACATCAGCGTCACCTTCAGGTTGGCGCCGCCGTGTTTGGGCCCCTTCAGCGAACCGAGGGAGGCGGCGACGGAGGAATAGGTATCCGTTCCGGAGGACGTGACGACGTGCGTCGTGAAGGAGGAGTTGTTGCCGCCGCCGTGTTCGGCGTGGATGATCAGGCAGATGTCCAGCGTCTTGGCTTCCAGGTCGGTGAATTTATTGTTCCGCCGCAGGATGTGCAGGATATTTTGCGCGCAGGAATATTCTTTGACGGGTCTGTGAATAATGAGCGAAGAACCCTCATAATAGCGGCGTGCGCGATGGCTGTAGACGGCAAGCAAGGGGAACTGTGCGATGAGTTGGAGGGACTGGCGCAGGACGTTTTCGATGTCGAGCGAGTCGGGGGTATCGTCGAACGAATAGAGATTGAGCACGCAGCGCGCGAGCATATTCATGACGTCGGACGAGGGCGCTTTCATGATGATGTCGCGCACAAAGGTTTGCGGCAGTTCGCGCAGATCGGCAAGCAGGGCGGAAAAATCGGCAAGCTGTTTTTCGGAGGGGAGAACGCCGAAGAGGAGAAGGTATACGGTTTCTTCAAAACCGAAACGGTTTTCCTTGACGCAGTCGGCGACGATGTCGCGCACGTTGACGCCGCGGTAGAAAAGTTCCCCGTCGATTTCCGTTTTTACGCCGTCAATGACTCTGGATCCGTTGACTTCGGACACTTCTGTCAACCCGCACAGAACGCCCGCGCCCTTACGGTCGCGCAGGCCGCGTTTGACGTCGTACACGTCATACAGTCCCGTATCGATGATATTTTTTTGAGCGAAGCGGGAAAGATCCCGGATCAGAGAGGTGTTTGTGGATTCCATCGTATTGTACTCCTTCCTCTTTCGTTTGATTTTTTCACTTTGTGATTATATCAGTTTTTTTTTCCTGTGTCAAACCATTGATTGTCCTTGCGGTCAATTTCTAACAGATATTCTTTCGGAACAAGAATAAAAGAAAGCCTTTCGGGAAAAAATTTCCCCAAATCGGTTTGAAAAAGGCAGGAGTTGTGTTATTATATAAATATATAAAACCATTTCGAGGAGGATATTCCGTGAAAGAAGTCAGTATATCGACAGAGGGGGAAGAGCTTGCGGTCGCTTTGCGCGGGGAAATCGATTCGTCGAACGCAGACGAATTTTTCATGACCGTCAACGCCGCTTTTGAATTTTCGCCGCGGAACGTGCATTTCGTTTGCGATGAGCTGAATTTCATCGACAGTACCACGCTGGGCGTGTTTGTCAAACTCTTCAAACATATCCGTCAGGCGGGAAAAGATATGCGCATCAGCGGCCTGCAACCCAAAATCGGCAAACTTTTTTCCATCTGCGCGCTCGATAAGATCATGAGGATAGAACAATGAATAATTTTTTTGATTTTTCGCTTTCCCTGGAGAGCGGTTCGCTGATGACCACCCTTCGGCTGACGGTGGGCGGGCTTGCGTCCGCCGCCGGGCTCGATCTGGATGCGGGCGAGGATTTCAAAGTATGCGTGACCGAGGGACTGCTCCTGCTGAAACGCAACGGTTGTTCCGCTGCGTCCGCGCATTGCGAAATTTCCGACGGTTGCCTGATCTGCGAAATCCGTGCAGGAGCGGGAAACGGCGCCGTATCGCAGGAAACAGCACTGGAAAACGAGATATCTTATGCCCTTTTGGGCGCGCTCGTGGATGAGGTGTTCTTTGACAGACAGAAAGACGGAACGGTCTCCGTTATACGCTTGGTAAAAAAATCGGTGTGATCCATGGATAAGAAGCAGATCGATGAATTATTTGCGGAGTATAAGCGTACAGGCGATCTTTCTCTCCGCAACAAAATCGCCGAAAATTATCTCTACATAGCGGAAATTCTGGCGAAAAAATTCGTGGGGCGAGGGGTCGATTACGACGATCTTTATCAGGTCGCCTGCCTTGCGCTTCTGCGCGGCGTGGAACGCTTTGACCCGGGCATGGGTATGCAGTTCACGACGTTCATCACGCCCACCGTCACGGGCGAGATCAAGAATTATTTCCGCGATAAATCCCGTGCGGTGAAATTGCCGCGTAAATTTTCCAAACTGCGTGCGGACGTCCGCAAGCGTCAGGATGAATTGATGCGCGCGACGGGAAAAAATCCGACACCCAAAGAGCTCGCCGAGAGCCTCGGCGTGGAAGAGGAGGATGTCCTGCGCGCCATGGAAATGGGCGGCGTAGTTTCTCTGGACAGTATGGCGAACGCCGAGGAGGATGAGAGATCTCTTTACGACGTCCTGCCTTCCGACGAAAATCCCTTTGAGAATTTCGAGGATCGGGACGCTCTGCGCGCGGCGATGCGAGACTTTTCGGATACCGAAAAGGAGCTCTTGCGCCTGCGTTACGGCATGGGGCTTTCTCAGGTCGTGACGGCGGAAAAATTGCACGTTTCACAGATGTTCGTATCCCGCATGGAACGCAAGATCATTCAGAAACTGCGGGAAAAATTGTGCACCGACGCCTGAGCCGTTTTTTTGAGCGCGGAACGGGCGCAAAACGGGGCGGTGCAGTATCTTTGCGGAAAAGCTCCGCGCAATCGCATTGCGGCGGAAGGAAGGGGAGAGATATGAAATTCGAAGTGAACGATTTGCGGACATTGCGAGCCGCACTCGATCGTTTTTGTCAATTTCTTAAGGACGAAGACGTCTGTGAAGAGAGCATTTTCGACAGCCGTCTGGTATTGAGCGAGCTGGCCGGCAACGTCCTGCGCCATACCGAAAGCACGGCGCGCATTCGTTGCGGCATCGTGGACGGGAAAGTGCAGGTGGAAGTCTGCTCGGAAACGGCTTTTTGTCCGCCCGAGAAACCCTGTCTCCCCGCCGCCGAGGCGGAGAGCGGTCGGGGACTGTACCTCGTCAAAGAGATCGGCGAACTTTGTTCGGCGACCGCCGAAGGCGGCATCCGCGTTGTTATTCGCACCCGCTATGCGGAGACCGGTGCCGATAAAAATCCGCCCGATGCAAGCGGGACGAAATGACCGCGCGGGACAAGACGACTTTGAAAAACAAAGACCTGAAAGGGCGGTACCGTCGTTATCCCCGCCGAAGCATGCGCTTCGGCGGGGCTTTTTTTCTTTATTGTTTTATTTTTCGCCGTGTGCAAAACCGCATGGAACAACCGTTTCCTTGCGGGCATGGTGCGGATGACGGATTTTTTTTCATTTTATTTTTTTCCGTCCCCTTGCGCTTACGGGGAAAAAGTGGTACAATGAAGACGACATCAAAGATAAGGAGGAAATGTCATGAGCTCATTCAAAGATCTTCGGATCGTGGACAATTTTTATCAGACGTCGGCCTTTTTCCCTATGCCGACCGTATCGGTCTCCACCCTGGCGGAGGACGGCAGCACGACCATCGGGTCCTATTCCCTGTGCTTTCCGTATTACATAGCGGGGAAATCCCGCTATGCCATGCTTCTGGAATGCCGCAACTCTTCCAACACGGCGCAAAACATCCTGCGCACGGGCAAGTGCGCCCTGAACTTTTTGGAGGACGATCCCCGCACGTTCAAGGAGATCGTGCGGCTCGGTTTCCCGGGCGAGGGCGCGAAGGAGAAGATGAAGGACAATAAATGGAAGCTGGAAAAGGGCCTTGCGGAAGGGGAACGCCCGCTCGTCGTGTCGGACGCCTTTCAGGTCTTTGAATGCACCTGGAACGATCGGCTGGAAAACGCTTACGAGGACAGAGCCCGCATCGGTCAGCTCGAGGGGGTCGAACCGCCTTACCGTGATTTCAACGGCATCACCAGCAAATTCGGCTGTCATTTCATTTTGAACGTCGATAAGATCCTGATGAAGGAAAAATATTATAACGCCATCATCAACGGTGTCAAGAGCCGCGACTTTCCCAAAGTGCCCGTCGATTACGGCTATCGCGATTCGACCAATTTCTGGTATACCCGCTTTTCCAAAGCGCGGCCCGAACCCATTCCCGCAGGGAAGGAAGCGGACATTCAGTCGGTCATCTATGCCGCCAACCGTCTGGACGGTGAGATCAAATTCACCGAGGAGGCGTGCGCACAGCTCGTCCGCGTGCCGCGCGTATTCTTGAAACTCGTACTGACGGGTTGCGTCGATTGGGCGCGGCAGAACGGCGTGACGCTCATCACCGCCGAGCATATGAAGATCATCAACGACAAGCGCAGCAAGGAGAAAAAAGACAGGTAAAGAGTTCTTTTGTTTTTTATATTGAATGCGGGCATGCCCCGCGGAAAAAGAGAATAAAAGGAGCCGCCGCATTTTTTGCGGCGGCTCCTTTTTTCAAAGAATATGGTTATAATGTCGGTGCGTTAAAGGCTCTTTTCGGTGCGATGCGGTAAAACATGCGGTAAAAAAGGAGGACAACGGGGAAAGGGCGCGATGAAAGCCGTTTTTTATTCGTGTGTGCGTTCGGCGCAGATCTGTCCCGATTCGGCGTCGAGCAGAAAATAATCCGACCAACCTTCGGCGGCGGAAACGCCGACGAAATAATAACATTTCTGATTGCAGACCAACCGCACGCACAGTTCGGCATTGAAAGCGTTGCCCTTTGTGAGAGACTCGAACAGAGCGGGCCGCTGTCCGATCAGTTTGCCGACGATCTCGGGCATGGTCAGCTCTTTTCCCGTTTTGACCGTTGCCGCCTGCAACACCGTTTCCTCGCCTTCGCAAACGACCGTGAAGGTCAGGCCGTCCGCGGTGACGGCGGGCACCGATTCGGAATAGGAAAAGCGGGCATGGACGCTGTCATAGGACATATCTCCCCCGTATGTCGCGTTGCCGATCGTGAAAGAGAGCGTATAGTCGGCGGTGTTGTCGGGGGCGGTCAGATAAACTTCCATGAGCGGGCTCTTGGCCGCGCATACGCCGTCGGCGGCGTAGGGGTATTCCCGTTCGCCGAAAAAGGCGACGAGGGAAAAATCCTCGGTTTCGGCGTGGTAAATTTCGGCGCGGTATTCCGAGACATAAGCGGTGTAATCGGGCGTTGACGAACAGCCGCCGAGAGACAGGGAAAGTGCAATCGTTGCGCCGACGGCGCAAGCGGAAAGAAAGAAGCGTTTCATGGTATCTATGTCTATGCTTGTTTTGAAGTAAATATGCCATGCGCGTGCCGCGGCGGAGGGAAACGCCCTCCGCCGCGGCGGATTCTTATTTTTTCCTATGGAAAATACATTTTCATACGCTTGCTTTTTTTCGCGGGATATGGTACAATGAAACATCATCGGGGCTCGCGGAAAATCGGGAGGAAGGCTTTATGGCAAGAGAGATCACAAAACTTGTATTCAAGACGATGCTTGTGACGTTGCTCTCCATTGTGGGAGTGGCGGTCGTCTTTTTTCTCATCATCTCTTTCACGGCCCCCGCGGCGATGGCGCGGCTCACGCGCGATTTGGGCATGTATTCCCAGAGCGCCTGGTTTTCTTCCCTCCAATATGCCGACGGACGGGGCGACATCGAGAACATCGAACTGGCCATGACCTGTTCTTCCCTTGCAGGAGACGAGGCGGGCGTGGCGGAGTACGGCGCGGCATTCATCGCCGACAGCCGTTTTGCGGAATATTGCACCGCCCGCGAAGAAGAGGAAGCAGGAAAATACAGGGAGTCGTATACGCAGTTTGTCTATGGGCGCGTCAGCATCGCTTATTACCGCATCGGCGAAAAAGAGGACGGGTTGGAACTCGCGCTCTCCGTCAATCGGACGAGCTTTGACGAGTATAACGCCGTGACCGATCTTGTCAACGAAGTCATCGTCAAGGGGGACAAGCCGTTCGGCGAAGAGATCCTTGTTTCTTTGACCGAACTCGGCGCGGCCGATTCCGTTGCGACGGAGGATGTGCCGCATTTGCAGTCCGTCATCGACAACCTTACCCGTTTTATGGCATAACAATCAAAGCTGAAAATTTTGACGCATAGGAGAAAAATAAAAGGATATGGATCACGAGAGAGTATTGGTTCTGGATTTCGGCGGGCAGTACAATCAGCTCATTGCGCGCCGCGTGCGCGATCTGAAAGTGTATTGCGACCTCAAACCCTGCACGATGAGCATTGAAGAGATCAAAGAATATGCGCCCATCGGCATTATTTTTACGGGCGGGCCCAACAGCGTATACGAAGCGGGTTCTCCCCGCGTGGAGAAAGAAATATTCGATCTCGGGATTCCCGTTCTCGGCATTTGTTACGGCTGTCAGCTCATCGCCTATACGCTCGGCGGCAAGGTGTCCCATGCCGATACCAGCGAATACGGCAAGCGCGAGATCGTGCGCCGCGGCGAGAGCAAACTCTTTGCGGGGATTCCCGAAAAGAGCATCAGCTGGATGAGCCACACCGATTACGTCTCCGAAGTCCCCGCGGGCTTTTCCGTCGTCGCGGATACCGCGGCGGGCACCTGTCCCGTGGCGGCGTTCGAAAGCGAAGAGCGCAAGATTTACGGCGTGCAGTTCCACCCCGAAGTGGTGCATTCCGAATACGGCAACGAAATACTGAAAAACTTCCTCTATAACGTCTGCAACGCGTCGGGCGACTGGACGATGAGCGGCTTTGTGGAGGAGCAGATCGGAAAACTGCGCGAAAAGATCGGCAAGAAAAAGGTCCTTTGTGCCATGAGCGGCGGGGTAGACTCCTCCGTGGCGGCGACCCTCTTACATAAAGCCGTCGGCGATCAGCTCATCTGCGTATTCGTCGATCACGGCTTGTTGCGCAAGTACGAGGCCGAGGAGGTCATGTCCGTATTCAAGGGCGAACTCGGCATGAACCTCATCAAGGCGGATGAAGGGGAAAATTTCCTCACGAAGCTGGAAGGGGTATCCGATCCCGAGAAGAAACGCAAGATCATCGGTGAAGAATTCATCCGCGCGTTCGAACGCATTGCGAAAAAGATCGGTAAAGTGGACTTTCTGGTGCAGGGCACCATCTATCCCGACGTCATCGAGAGCGGCAAGGGCGCGGCGGACGTCATCAAGAGCCATCACAACGTCGGCGGGCTTCCTTCCGTCGTCGATTTCGACGAAATCATCGAGCCGCTCCGCGACCTCTTCAAGGACGAAGTGCGCAAGGTAGGGTTCGAACTCGGTCTGCCCCGCAAAGTGGTCATGCGTCAGCCTTTCCCCGGTCCGGGGCTTGCCATTCGCATCATGGGCGAGGTGACGCGCGAAAAGCTCGAAACGCTCCGCGACTCCGACTACATCCTGCGCGATGAAATCGCCAAAGCGGGACTGGACGAGAGCATCTGGCAATATTTCACGGTCATTACCAATTCCCCGACGGTCGGGGTCATGGGCGATCACCGCACCTATGAAAACGTCATCGCCATCCGCGCCATCACGTCCGTGGACGCCATGACGGCGGATTGGGCGCGCATTCCTTATGACGTGTTGGAAAAGATTTCCAACCGCATCGTCAACGAAGTCAAGCACGCCAACCGCATTGTATACGACATCACATCCAAACCGCCCGCCACCATCGAGTGGGAGTAAGGGGCGAGTAAGGGACGAGTAAGGGGCGCGTTACTCGCCGAAACGCGAGGGGACACACAAACGCAAACGGACGGAGGAAGAGGAGTATGATCGAAATTCGTATCGTCCTCGGCGACATCACGGTGCTGGATTGCGACTGCATCGTCAACGCGGCCAATCCGACGCTCCTCGGCGGGGGCGGCGTGGACGGTGCCATTCATCAGGCGGCGGGGCGCGGGCTTTTGGAAGAGTGTCGCACGCTCGGCGGTTGCCGCACGGGCGAAGCCAAGCTCACCAAGGGCTATGCCCTCAAAGCAAAATACGTCATTCATACCGTCGGCCCGATCTACGGCAGGACGACGCGGGACGAAGAACTGTTGCGCGATTGTTACGTCCATTCTCTGGATCTGGCAAAGTCGAAGGGCATCCGCTCGATCGCCTTTCCCGCCATTTCCACGGGCGTATACGGCTATCCCGCGGAAAAGGCCGTCAAAACGGCCGTGGCGGCGGTCAGAGATTGGTCGGAGCGGAACGGGGAATACGCCGTCACGGTTATTTTCTGTTGTTTTGATCGGAAAACGTATCGTCTCTACCGCGCGGAATGCGGCGTCGGGCAGGAATAAAAGCAATAAAAAAGACAAGAGCAAAAGAGGTGTTTTGATTTTTATGGATAAAAATATCGCTGAAAATATCGTCTATATCGGTTGCGACGACCCGTCGCTCGATCTGTTCGAGGGGCAGTATCCCCTGACGGGCGGCGTTTCGTATAATTCTTACGTCATTCTGGACGAGAAAGTCGCCGTTCTGGACACGGCGGACGGACGGGTGAGCGAACAGTGGTTTGAAAATCTCAAAGCGGCGCTCGGCACGAGGACGCCCGACTATCTCATCGTTTCGCACATGGAGCCCGACCATGCCCGCAACATCGGCCGTTTTCTGGAAGCGTATCCCGCGGCGAAAATTGTGGGGAACGCCAAGACGTTCACGCTCTTTCCGCAGTATTTTTCGGAGGATATTTCGGAAAGAAAAGTGCTCGTGAAGGAGGGGGACGAACTGTCCCTCGGCGCGCATACGCTCGTCTTTGTCATGGCGCCCATGGTGCACTGGCCGGAAGTCATGATGGCATATGAAAAGAAGGAAAAAATTCTCTTTTCCGCGGACGCGTTCGGAAAATTCGGCACGATCAATTTCGCCGAGGACTGGACGGACGAAGCGCGGCGGTATTATTGCAACATCGTCGGCAAATACGGTCCTTCGGTGCAGACCGTACTCAAAAAAGCCGCCGGCCTCGATATTGCGACCATCTGTCCGTTGCACGGACCCGTTCTGAAAGAAAATCTCGGCTATTACATCGGTAAATACGATCTTTGGAGCCGCTATGAACCCGAAGAAAAGGGTGTCGTCGTTGCCTATGCCTCCATTCACGGCAACACGGCGCAGGCGGCGCGCATTCTGCGCGATCAGTTGGAAGCGCGCGGAGAAAGGACCGTCCTTCTGGACCTTGCCCGTACGGACGTGGCGCAGGCGGTGGCGGAAGTGTTCCGTTTCGATCGTCTGGCTCTCGCGTGCAGTACATACGACGCCAATCTCTTCCCCTGCATGCAGGACTTTCTCTCCCATCTCAAAGCCAAAGCCGTGCAGAACCGCACGGTGGGGATAGTCGAGAACGGATCCTGGGCGCCTGCCGCAGGGCGGTTGATGAGCGAGATGCTCGCCTCGATGAAGAACATGACCGTGGTGGAACCGCTCGTCACGGTGCGCGGCGCCGTCAAGGAAGACACGGTGCAAGCGCTCGGCGCGCTTGCCGACGCCCTGCACGCCGCGGGAAAGTGAGCGAGTGTGAGGGGATATTTTACGGAAAACCGATCAATACTTTTTTTGGGGGGCCGAAACGGTATGCAGACAGATTTACAATCTTTTTTGCATAATTTTTTATGCTGTATGGGAAAAATTTGAATACGGCCTTGTTGTGAAAAAGATTTTGCCCTCTTTTGTGTTATTGTTGCAAATTTTTCGCATACAGACCTGAAAAAATGCGCAAAATACCGTCATATGAACGGTATTTTGTTTTATGATACGAAGGAATACGAACGTCCGCTGTTCGAGGCGGCGAAAGAAGATTTCGTGTTCGATTATGTGGAGAGCAAACTGGACGAAAAGACCGCCGCGCTCGCAAGCGGGTATGACGGCGTCTGCATTTTCGTCAACGATACGGCCGACGCAAGGGCGATACGCAAACTCAAGGCATGCGGCGTGCGGCTCATTGCGTTGCGCTGTTCGGGGTATAACAACGTAGACATGGCGGAAGCGGAAAAGTGCGGCATAGCGGTGCTACGCGTTCCCGCCTATTCGCCTTACAGCGTGGCAGAACACGCCATGGCGATGCTCCTGACGCTCAACCGCAAAATCCATAAGGCGTATATCCGCACGCGCGATTTTAATTTCAGCCTCAACCATCTCATCGGGTTCGATCTGTACGGCAAGACGGCGGGGGTCATCGGCACGGGCCGCATCGGCAAGACCTTCATCGGCCTTTGCCGCGGGTTCGGCATGAACGTTCTCTGTCATGACGTCTTTCCCGATCTCTCCGCGGGACTGCGATATGTTCCCTTGGAAGAATTGCTCTGGCAAAGCGACGTCATTTCCCTGCATTGTCCGTTGACGAAAGAGACCAAACATATTCTCGGACGGGAAGCGTTTGAGCGGATCAAACAGGGTTGTATTCTCATCAACACATCCCGCGGCGGCCTCATCGACAGCGAAGCGTTGTTGGACGCCCTGTTGAGCGGCAAACTGGGCGGCGCGTGTCTGGACGTGTATGAAGAGGAGGCGGGATTGTTCTATGAGGACAAGTCCGCGACGGGCGTGCGGGACGAGCGGCTGTCCCTCATCGTATCCCGCCCGAACGTCATCGTGACCTCTCATCAGGCTTATCTCACGCGCGAAGCACTGGACGACATTACGCGCGCGACTTTGGCGAATTTCCGCGATTTTTTCGGTAAAAACCCCGAAAAAGCATAAAATTATTATAAAAAGTAAGAATACTTTTATTTTTTTCCTTGTCTTTTTGTGAAAATATCCGTATAATTGTAATTAATCCTTAAAAAAGAAAATAAAGAAAAGAGGTCATAAGACAATGGAAAAAGAACAGTTGAAAGCATTGCAGGACGAGCTGGACGTTTTGAAATGGAACGACACGCAGGCTCGCGGCGGACAGGATACGTGCGGTACGTATGACTATTGCGTGAAGTGCGACAAGAGCGTGGAATTCCCTTGCGCGCAGGCAAAGACGGCGTTTGAAGTCAAGCCCGTGGAAACCGTGGTCGAGGAAAAGCCCGTCAAAAAGGCGAAGCCCGCTTCCGACAAGGCGATCCGCACGAGAAAGACGACGAGAGCCAAGAAAGCCGAGTAATCGGGAAAAAATTGTAAAAACATGAAAAAGCCGGCGGATTTTCGGTTGAAAATCCGCCGGCTTTTGCGTTATGCGTCGTTTGTTGTTTCTTTTTTTTATGCCCGCTTCGCCTTCGTTCCCGATCGCAGGGCGCGGGGTGCGCGGCGGGATATTTTTTTTACGGCGCGCATTCCATATCCATAAAAATGCACCCGTCGAGGTCCTTCCATACGGCTCGCCCGTTTTCGAGAATGATATAGGAATGCGGCGTGTCTTCTTTGGGCAGAGAAACGCTGCCGCAGTTGAGGTAGAGATAGTTTTCCCTCATTTCGGCCTTGGGCACGTGGGTATGCCCGCAGAGGAGAATATCCCCCGCTTCCAGGGGCGGCGGTGCTTTGTGTCCGTGCGTGCAGTAAATGGTTTTTCCTTCCCAGAACAATACGGCATAATCGGACAGAACGGGGAAAGGCAGGACCATCTGATCGACTTCCGCCTCGCAATTGCCCCGCACGCACAGCGGCGCAGGTATGAGGGAAGAAAGCAGGGAGATGACTTTTTTTGGCGCATACCCTTCGGGCAGGTCGTTACGCGGACCGTGGTAGAGTAGGTCGCCGAGCAGAACGACGCGCGCAGGGTTTTCCGCGTGAATGCGTTCGATGAGTTTTTCGGTGTAAAAGGCCGACCCGTGCAGGTCGGAGGCGACGAGAAGTTTCATGGTATAATGTTTATACTCCCAAAATTTCTTGGATTTTTCCGATGACGCCCTTTTCGGCGTTGGAGGGAATGATGTTCCCGATTTTTTCTTTTAAGGCGGGGAATCCGTTTTCGGGGACATAGGCGTGTCCGCAGGCGAGCAGCATTTCCAGATCGTTCATGTAATCCCCGAATGCGGCGCATTCTTCCCTTTGCAGTCCGAAATGTTTTTGCACGAACATCATTGCCCGTCCTTTGTTGGTTTCGGGCAGAGAAATGTCCGTCCATACCTGTCCCGAAACGATGACCCGCAGGGCGGGCAACAGTTCGGGCAGATTTCTGCCCGAAAATTCCGCCGCGCCGCGGCGGTCATAGACGGCGATCTTACAGACGGCATCCCGTTCGGGCGCATCTTCCAATCGTTCGACGCGCGTGAAATGGGGATAATATTTGGCGCATTCGGCGATGAATGCGGGGTCGTCTGCCGCGGCGTAAGCCCCGTCGGCGCAACAGAGCAGGGGATAAGCGCCTTTTTGCGTCTGTACCGCGCGTAGGATATCGCCGAGTCTTTCGGCGGGCAGGGTCTCACAGAAGAGCCGTTCGCCCCGATAATAGACGAGCGCGCCGTTTTCGGCGATGAAGAGGACCTTGTCCGCGACGGGAGCGAACAGCCGCCGCAGGCTTTCGTATTGTCTGCCGCTGGCGACGGTGAAGAGGATGCCGCGGGCGGCCATTTTTTCGATCAGAGAAAAAATTTCCGACGGCAAGGAGCCGTCGGGGAGAAGCAGTGTTCCGTCCAGATCGGACGCCATAAGTTTGATCATAATTTTCCGTAGCAGTCGATGATGGTGAGATTTATGTTGTGGTTTGTGCCCCGTTCGGCGGCGCCGTCGGCGTAGGCTTTTGGCAGATTGTCAAGGGGATAGGTGCGGTGGGAGAAACGGTTGACGTCCACGGCCTTGTTTGCAAGCAGGTTGATGGCGGAAGAGATGTTTTCGCTCGCATCGCTCACGCCGATGATGTGCAGTTGCTTTTTGAGTGCCAGTTCCAGATTGACTTGCAGGCTTTGGGGCGCGAAGCCGCAGAAAACGACGCTCTTTTGCGGCGCGGTCACGCGAAAAGCCACGGTATTGACCACGGCATTGCCCGAGGCGACATAGATGGCGCCGTCGGCAAAGGCCGCACCCGTAATCGAGTTGATGTTGGCGTCGAGGTTCTCGTCGTTGAGGAAGGCGTAAGTAACGCCGCATTGCCGTGCAAAGTCCAAGCGCGTGGTGCGACCGTCGATGAGGACGGGAACAGCCTGATAGTACGCGAGGAGCTGACACAAAATGATGCCGAGCGCCGTTGCGCCGACGACGGCGATATATTTTCCTTTGATCTCTCCGATGCGGTCGAGCGCGGTCTCGGCGAGCGCGATGAGATAGGTATAGAGTGCCGTTTCAGTGGATACCGATTCGGGCAGAACGCATAAATTTTCCGTGCGCAACGTGACATAGGGCGCAAGGAAACCGTCGCAGGTCTGACCGGCGACTTTGACGCTTTCCATGCCCAAAAGGGCCGTGGAATCGCCCGCGAAATGTTCGTCGGGGAGAACGGGGTTCAAAAATACGCGGTTGCCTTTTTCGACGGACACGGCGTCCTCTTCTTCGAGGGCAACGACTTTTCCGACCGCAAAGCGGCCGGGAATGAGCGGATAGGCGGCGTTCATGCTTCCGTCGTATACCATTGCGTCAAGGGAATTCAAAAGCACGTTGAAAATTTTAACGCGCGCTTCACCCTTTTTGAGCGGCGTCTCGTTTTGCTCGAGTTCTTTCAGTTCGCGGGGGGCAATCAGATGCCAGGTTTTCATAGTTTACCTTCTTTTTCCTGTGCCGTGCTCTTTCGCGGAGCGCGGTACATGATTTAATTATAGTATATCTTAAAAAAAAGAATTTTGCAATAATTTCGCTCCGTATTTTCGATATTTGCCGTAAAAACACGCTTGACGGGAAAAATTTTGCAAAGATTTCGGTATACGGGCTCAAAAAAGTTGACGAACGGACGAAAAGAGAATATAATAGACAGGCATAATAAGAAAAATAAACAGCGAGGTGCAAGATAATGAAGGCTGAGATACATCCGAAATATCACAAAGTTCAAGTTGTCTGTGCATGCGGCGCTACTTTCGAGACCGGCACCACCAAGGATGTCGACGTGCTCAAAGTGGATGTTTGCAGCGCGTGCCATCCGTTCTTCACGGGTAAGCAGAAACTTGTCGATACCGGTGGACGTGTTGATAAATTCAAAAAGAGATACGGGATCTGAAATCGACAAAAAGCCTCAAGATTATCTTCTTGGGGCTGTTTTTATACTTTCATGACCGACGGAATTGTCAATGACGGGGGATAAAATGGATAAAAACAGCAAAAAGAACAGAACGTATATCGGCGGGCAGGCGGTGCTCGAAGGGGTCATGATGCGCGGTAAAACGGGCATGGCGACGGCTGTGCGCGACGATGCGGGGAATATTCAGATCGAAGCGCAGCGCATCGCGCCGGTCGATAAACGCCCCCGCTTTTTCCGCCTTCCGTTCGTGCGCGGCGTGGTCAATCTCGTCGATTCGCTCACGGCGGGGACTTCCATTCTTTTGCGCAGTGCGGAGGTGTACGGCGGGGAGGAAACCGAAGAACCTTCCCGTTTTGAAAAATGGCTGGCGGAAAAGTGCAAAGTGGACGTGATGAGCGTGGTCACGACCGTCGCACTCGTGCTGGGAATACTCCTTTCCGTCGGGTTGTTCGTGTTCCTGCCTTATCTGATCTCAACGCTGATTGCCAAGTGGACGGGATTGGACGATCAGAGCATATGGTTCAACCTCCTCGAAGGCGTCTTGCGCGTGGCGATATTCGTCGCTTACATTGCACTGACCTCCCTGATGAAGGACATTCGCCGTACTTATATGTATCACGGCGCGGAGCATAAGACCATCACCTGCTATGAATCGGGCCTGCCGCTGACGGTGGAGAACGTGCGGACCTGTTCGCGCGTGCACGACCGTTGCGGGACGACCTTTATGTTTTTCGTCATGATCATTGCCATATTGGTCTTTTCTCTCTCCAATTCTTTGCTTGCGCCCTTGATGAACATCGAAAACGGCGTGTTGGATTTCGTGGTGCGTCTGTTCATCAAACTTTTACTCCTGCCCGTCGTGGCGGGGATCTCCTATGAACTTTTGAAACTGCTGGCAAAGACGCAGAGCCCCTGGGTCTATCCGCTCAAAGCGCCCGGGCTTGCGTTGCAGCGCCTGACGACGCGCGAACCGGACGACGACATGATCGAATGCGCCATTGCGGCCTTTGAAAAGGTGTTGCGCATGGACGCCGATCCGCAGGAGAGCGAGAGCTCTTTTGCCGTGGGCGGCAAATTGTCCGATGTCAGAGCGCGCATCGAAAAACTCTTTGCTTCTGCGGGAATCGAAGGGGACGACTGTCAGTGGATTTTATGCCTGAATCTGGGCATGCTCCCGTCGCAACTCAAAGAAGAGCGTCTGGTGACGCCCGCCGAAGCGCGCAAAATTTTTACCGCCGTCAACGAGCGGCTGACGGGGCGGCCGCTCTGGTATGTCGTCGGGGATACCGATTTTTGCGGCTGTAAAATCAAGGTGGATGAACGCGCGCTCATTCCCCGTCCCGAAACCGAATTGCTCGTCGAACGCGCGGCGGAGACGCTTTGCCGCCTGCCCGCGGGGGCAAGCGTTCTGGACCTGTGCACGGGCAGCGGCGCCATTGCCGTCGCCGTTGCGGATATGTGCCGCCAAAAGGGCAAACCGCTTTTCGTCACGGCTTCGGACGTCAGCGGGGATGCGCTCTCGCTTGCGCGGGACAACGCCGCATCGAACGGCGTGGAAATGAGTTTCGTCGAGTCCGATCTGTTTGAAAATATCCGAGGAAAATTCGATGCCATACTCACCAATCCGCCGTACATTCCGTCCGCGGAGATCGCGGGACTGCAACGGGAAGTGAAAGACTTTGAGCCGCGGCAGGCGCTGGACGGCGGGGCGGACGGACTGGACTTTTACCGTCGCATTGCAAAAGAATTCGCCGCACACCTCAATCCCGGGGGATTTTTGCTCCTTGAAATGGGCATGGGGCAGGCGGAGGCCGTGCGCGCACTCTTCGAGGCGCAGGGCGCGCGGTGCGAAGTTTATCGGGATCTTGCGGGCGTTGACCGCATGTTGAAAGCAACCGTTTGAAATTCATGCGGATTGCGGGTTACGGGAGGACGGAAAAATGCCCCAACAGGACGATATGCTGAAAAAAGCCGAAGGCATCCTGGAAAAACAGGAAGAACTGAACAAAAAACTCGCCGATCCCGCCGTACTGGGGGATATGGACGCGTGGCGCAAGCTCTCTAAAGAACACGCCGATTTGTCCGAACTTGCCGCCGCGGCGGCGGAGTATAAAAAGACCAGCGACGATATGGCGGCGGCGTTTGACGCGGCCGCCGAAGAGAGCGACAGGGAAATGAAGGAACTGCTCGAAGAGGAAGGGTATGCCTGCAAAGAACGTCTTTCGTCTCTTGCAGAAAATCTGAAAATCCTGCTCTTGCCCAAGGACAAAAACGACGAGCGCGATTGCGTTCTCGAAATCCGCGCGGGTGTGGGCGGGGAAGAGGCGGCGCTCTTTGCCGCCGAACTCTTGCGCATGTATCGCGGTTTTTGCGCCGCACACCGTTTAAAGCTGGAAGTGGAGGACGAGAACGACACCGAGCTCGGCGGCGTGAAGGAGGTGACGGCGCACGTCACGGGCAACGGCGCTTATAAACTCTTGAAATACGAAAGCGGCGTGCACCGCGTGCAGCGTGTGCCCGAGACCGAAACGCAGGGGCGCATTCACACTTCCGCCGTTTCCGTGGCGGTCATGCCCGAAGCGGAAGAAGTGGACGTGGAACTCAACGACAAGGATATCCGCATCGATATCTATCATTCGGGCGGCGCGGGCGGTCAGAACGTCAACAAGGTCGCCTCGGCGGTGCGGCTGACACACCTGCCCACGGGGATCGTCGTGCAGTGCCAGAACGAGCGCTCGCAGTTGCAGAATAAGGCGTTGGCGTATCGGATGTTGCGCACCAAATTATACGATTATTACAATTCGCAGAATCGTTCGCAGTATGATCAGAACAGAAAAAACCTCATCGGGTCGGGGGATCGGAGCGAACGCATCCGCACCTACAATTTCCCGCAGAGCCGCGTGACCGATCATCGCATCGGGCTGAGTCTGTTTTCCATCGAATCCTTCATGCTCGGCGAGATCGACGAGATGGTGCAGGCGCTTGCCGTCGCCGACCGCGAAGCGCAGCTCGCCCTTTCGGAAGGAAAGTGATCGGAGTGCCTGTCGTTTACGGGCATGGGCCGTCGGAAAAACCATTAAAGAACAATAAGGGAAAAGGCGCCGCAAGCCGCGGCGCCTTTTCCCTTGGAAATTTCTGTAATGGATCCCGCCAAAGAAAAATCGGCGGGCAGGGGATCATTCGATGGCAATGAAATTGCTTTGACTGACTTTCGGCTGTTCCTTCGGAACGGTCAGGGTCAACATACCGTTGTCGTATTTTGCCTTGATCTGGTCCTGCGTCACGTCGTTGCCGACGTAATAGCTTCTCTGGCAGGACTCGCTGATCTCCTTGCGGACATAGCGGGAATTTTTGCCTTTCTCTTCTTCCTTCTGTTCCTTGGCGCAACTGATGGTCAGATATCCGTTTGCCAGAGAAACTTTGATCTGATCTTTCCGGTAGCCGGGGATCTCGACTTCCAGTTCATAATTTTCGTCCGTCTCCTTGATGTTGGTTTTCAGATCTTGCTGTTCGTCCAGGAACATGGGTTTGAAAAAGTCGTCGTCAAAGACGTCGAAAAAGTTGAGTGCGTTGTTGTTTCTTTTCTGCAGATAATTTTTCATAATATTGTCCTCCTTCTGATGGACTTAAGGCAGGAACGGAACCGAGCCTTTTTCTCGTTTCCCTCTGTCGTTCTTCACTTTATATATACCGCTTTCGCAAAACATTAAAACAAGTAAATTTTGTATTTTTCAAAAAAATTTTATGCGCAGGCTTGTTGCGGTCGAGTACTCGTGCGGTGTTTGTCGAAAAGGCAAGTGTGCGGCAGACGGGCGACGGGAGATTGTAGACGGGCGTCAGCGGCCAGTTCGTGACTGACGGCGGCGGGGGGATAAAATTGCGGCATCTTATGCCGCGGGGACGGGACATAAACCGACAAACTGAAAGAAAATAACGCGGAATGCGCGCCGAGCACATCGCCGCGGCCGATGAACTGTCGGCGGCGGGAATTTTTTCGCCTTTTTTTGCGCTTTTACCAAAAAAGTTTTTTCATTTCCTTGCATTATTTTCAAAAAAAAGGTAAAATAAAAAGGATAAATAAATTTTTTACGATCGAGGTATCTGATTATGAAAAAGAGAATTGCTGACAGAGTTGCGGGGATTGCGCCTTCTTTGACGCTGGCCATCACGGCGAAGTCCAAGGCGATGAAGGAAGCGGGCGAACCCGTCATTTCCTTCGGTGCGGGCGAACCCGACTTCAATACCCCCGACTACATCATCGAGGCGGCCAAGAAGGCGATGGACGAAGGCAAGACGAAATATACCCCTTCTTCGGGTCTGTTGCCCTTGCGCAAGGCCATCTGCGAGAAGTTCAAGCGGGACAACGGGCTGGACTATGAACCCTCCCAGATCATCGTTTCCAACGGCGCGAAGCATTCTCTCTTCAACGCCTGCTATGCGACCATCGAAGCGGGCGACGAAGTCATCATTCCCGCGCCCTATTGGCTGACCTATCCCGAGCTCGTCCGCGTCTGCGGCGGTGTGCCCGTATTCGTGGAGGGGAGCAAGGAGAACGGTTTCAAGATCACGGCAGAACAGCTCAAAGCGGCGATCACGCCCAAGACCAAGATGCTCATTTTCACCAGCCCCAACAATCCCACGGGCGCGGTGTATTCCGAAGAGGAGACCAAGGCGATCGCCGCCGTCTGCGAAGAGGCGGGCATCTATGTCCTCTCCGACGAGATCTATGAAAAGCTCGTCTATGACGGAGCCAAGCCCTATTCCATCGCCCGTTATTCCGAAAAGATGAAGGATCTGACCATCACGGTCAACGGCGTCTCCAAGACCTACTCCATGACGGGCTGGCGTATCGGCTATCTCGCGGCGCCCAAGGACGTGGCCAAGGCCATCGATTCCTTCCAGTCCCATGCCACTTCCAACGCCAATTCCATTGCCCAGTATGCGACGATCGCCGCCCTGCACGCCTCCGAAGAGAGCGTGGACAAGATGGTCGCGGTCTTTGCCGACAGAAGAAAGGCGATGATGGAGAAGATGAACAAGATCGAGGGCATTTCTTATGTCGTGCCGCACGGCGCGTTCTATGTCATGCTCGTGGTGAGCGATACTTACGGCAAGAAGAGCGGGGATAAGGTCATCGAAAATTCCATCGATTTCGCGGCAGAACTCCTCGAAAAGGAAAAAGTGGCGGTCGTGCCGGGCATCTCTTTCGGCGCCGACGACTGCGTGCGCCTGTCCTATTCCCTCTCCAAAGAGGATATGCTGGAAGGTCTCGACAGAATCGAAAAATTCGTCAAGAGCCTGCGCTGAACGGAACGGAAAAAAATTTTTTCCTTAAATTTTTTGAAAAGGTCTTGAAATTATCATAAATCTTTGGTACAATAAAGGCAGGATAAGCGAGCGGCAAAAAAAGCGACAAAAAAGAACGCTCCGACCGCGACCTGCAAAGTATAAGGAGGATTTATGATTACTATTGTTTATGGACCCAAGGGAACCGGCAAAACCAAACAGCTCATCGAAGAGGCGAACAAAGTCGCCCGCACGGCGAAGGGACACGCGGTTTTTGTTACCGACACGAAGCGGTATATGTACGACCTGACAAGAGACGTACGGTTTATCGATCTGACAGATTATAATATAGCAGGGGAAGAGGCGTTCTGCGGCTTCATCAAGGGCATCATCGCGGCGAATACGGACAACGGCGACATCTTCATCGACGGCGCCAGCCGTATCACGGGCAAACCTCTCTCCGAAATGGCGGCGTTCTTCTATATGCTCGAAAAGATAGGCGATGCAATGGGTATTAACTTTGTCATTGCCTGCAGCGCGAAGAGGGAAGATTTGCCTCCTTTTATCGCAAAGTATCTGCAATAATCAGAGTGATTTCGATCGGGGATCCCGGGCAGGTCTTTTGCTTGCCCGGGGTATTTTTTTGATTTTTTGATTTTTTAAGGAGCGCTTGCGCTCCGGGGAGTAGTTTTATGTATTTTTTGAGTACGCGCGGCGGTCAGAAAGTAACGGGAGCGCAGGCAATCGTACAGGGCATCGCCTCCGACGGCGGGCTCTTTGTGCCCGAGACCTTCCCGAAGGTATCTTCGCAAGAGCTGAACGATATGCTCGCCATGAATTATCCCGAGCGCGCCGCATACGTTCTGCACAAATATCTGGACGATTATGATTACGCGGGGTTGAAAGACGCGTGCGAGCGGGCGTATTCCCAGTTCGAGGGCAATGACGCCGCCCCCTTGGTCAAGATGGATAAGGGGCTTTACATTCTGGAGCTCTTCCACGGCCCCACGTGCGCGTTCAAGGACATGGCGCTCACGCTGTTGCCCTATCTTCTGCGCGAGGGGTGTAATATCTGCGGCATCAAAGAGGAGATCCTGATCCTCGTCGCCACGTCGGGCGATACGGGCAAAGCCGCGCTCGAAGGGTTCAAGGACGCCGACGGCATCAAGATCATGGTCTTTTATCCCGACGACGGCGTTTCCAAGATGCAGAAACTGCAGATGTGCACGACGGGCGGGAACAACACCAACGTGCTTGCCGTGCGCGGTAATTTCGACGACTGCCAGACGGCCGTCAAGCGCATCTTCAACAGCAACGAGTACAAGGCCGAACTCAAAGAAAAGGGCGTGCTTCTTTCCAGCGCGAACTCCATCAATTTCGGCCGCCTCGCGCCGCAGATTGCTTATTATTTCTCTGCCTATCTCGACCTCGTTTCCTCGGGACAGATCGAGATCGGACAGACCGTCGACTTCACCGTCCCCACGGGCAATTTCGGCAATATTCTTGCGGCATATTATGCCAAACAGATGGGACTGCCCGTCGGCAGGCTCGTCTGTGCGTCCAATAAAAACAATATTTTGACCGATTTCATCAAGACGGGCAGATACGATTGTCATCGCAATTTCTATAAGACCATGTCGCCATCCATGGATATTCTCATTTCTTCCAACCTCGAACGTCTGCTTTTCGAGATCTCGGGCAGGGATGCGGCACTCATCAAGGAACGCATGGAAAACCTCTCCCGTAACGGCGTTTATATGGTTACGACGGAGGAACTTAAACGCATCGGCGAGTCCTTCTATGCGGGGTGCACGAACGAAGAACAGACCGTGGAATGCATGTATGATTTCTTCTGTGAATACGGCTATCCGCTCGACACGCATACGGGCGTTGCCATGAACGTTGCGGAAGGGTACATGTCCGCGTGCAAGGCGGAAAAAGATCCCAAGGACAAGACGCCTTTGCCGCCCATGGTGGTCGTCTCCACCGCCAGTCCCTATAAATTCCCGCAGGACGTGTTGTATGCACTGACGGGCAACGATGTCAAGGACAGCTTCAAGGGCATCAAACGCCTCAACCTGCTCACCGCCATGAAAGTTCCCAAGAATCTGCAGGAATTGCGCTATAAGGAACCGCGCTTCAAAGCCGTTGCCGATACAAAGGATCTCTATCGGGAAGTGTTGCATTTCCTCGAAGTCGGCACCGACGGGATCGTTGCAGAAGGAACCGCAAAAAAACGCGCGCCCCGCAAAAAGGCAGAGTAATTTAATCATAAAGTAGAGGGTAAAGCAACGCAAGTAAATTAAAAGTAAAAATATAATAACAAAATAAAAAAATGGGGATAAATAATGAAAAAAATTTGTCAAAAATTTTATCTGTTTATTTATATAGCACTTTTTTTCGCGTTTTTAATACTTTGTCTTTCTTCATGTGCTTTTTTAGGATTATCAAATCAAACAATAAAAGATGGCATATTTTACAAAAAAGTAAACTATGTAAAAAATGGGGTGAGTACAGAATGTTATTTTGTTACGGGTTGTAAAGACAACGTTGAGATTTTAAATATAGAATCCTCAATTAATGGATTGTTAGTATTAGGAATTGAGGAAAGTGCATTTGTCAATAATAAGAATTTGAAAGAGGTAACTATTCCTGATACTATAACTAGTATAAGTTTAAATAGTGCTCCATTTTCGGGATGCACTAGCATAGAAAAAATAACTTTAGCTACAGATGACGTTGAAAACTTATTTAAAGAATATGGGAGCGGGGATGAAAACAATACAGACCCTTTGCCGGAATCTCTAAAGTATATATATTTAACAAATGCTTGTAAGAAAATAACACAGAGGAGTTTTCGGTATTGCCGTTATTTACAGGAATTGCATATTCCGTCAAGTGTTACAGAAATAGATGATGGAACTAGTGGAACGACAATCGGAGTAAATGGAAATGTTTCTACCGGAAGAAAATTTGAGAACTTACCGTTTTTGGCTTGCGAAAAATTAACCATATATTGTGAAAGTTCATCAAAACCTTCTGGTTGGGGTGATTATTGGAACTATATTGATTCGGATTCACAAGCTCAGATTATATGGGGTGATTATTATGGTGATAAAAACTCAAGTGATTCCGTTACAGAAAAAGAATGTTTGGCGTTATTAGATGAAAATCATTTATTTGATAATTATGCGGCGGGAGCTACAATACATATTACACATAACGGGGCTGCTACATTTTTGTTAAAATCAAATAGTATTAGCACAGGATTTATGTGGGATTTGGAGGATTATCAGTTTAGCACACGCAATAAATATACCGTTGTTTTTAAAAATTTATCCTTTTCTGGCTTTGATCCTAGTACACTACCGGGAGTAAAGCTAGATTGGCATGATTCATCATATACTTTTTTGCGGTATTATAATACTGAAACTAAATATTTCGGGTTGCTAGATAATGATCATCGATATGTATTTTTTAATTCTATATCATATGAAACTTTTTCTATAGATTTTAGATTCAGTCATAAGATAAGTAATGCAGAAGGAGAAAATTTGTATTTTTCTTTTTGGGGAATTGAAGAGGGGGGAAGTTTATCCTTTGATAATGTTTCTATTTATTATTAGTTAAGTAAAAAAGCCAAACACAGAAGTGCTTGGCTTTTTTACTTGAATTTTCTCAATATTATTCATTCGGCGGCATTGAACGCGTCTTTGCCGAGGCCGCACAGAGGACATTCGAAGTCTGCGGGAACGTCTTCCCATTTGGTACCGGGCGCAATGCCGCCTTCGGGGTATCCGGCTTCTTCGTCATACTCCCAGCCGCACGCTTCACAAACGTATTTCATGTTGACAAACCTCCTTTATAGAATATTTTTATTTTTTCGCCGCGGTGTGTTTGCCGCGGCGATTTTTCAGGACTGAAATTCCCCCGCAGGGATTGTGTCTGCCGAGCAATGCGTTTGACCCGAACGGTGAAGGTCGGATGTGCTTTTTTGTTCGGTCTTTCCGCTTGGTTCAGTCTTTCCACTTGCGCGTAAAGGCGCAGGCGAGCGCGCCGGGGCCGATGTGGCAGGCAACGCTCAAAGAGAGGGGATCGCAAGCGACGAAAGGAACGTCGGGGAAGATGGATTGCAATTCTTTGGAAAATTCCTCGGCTTTTTCAAAGTTCTCGGTGTGCGCTACGGCCACGGCGAGTTCTCCGCTTTCCGCCAGTGCGGAAAAGCGCGTCGACAGGTCGTTTTTCAGTCCCTCGATCATGGCCGCTTTGGCCGATTTCATCGTGACGGTATTCATACGGTATTTGTCCAACCGTTCGCCCTGGATCTGCAGGACGGGGCGCAGGTGCAAAAGGCTGCCCATGGCCGCCGCCGCAGGGGTAATGCGGCCGCCCTTTTTGAGGTATTTGAGGGTGGGCAGGCTTATGTAGATGCTGGCGTCGAGACGGGTGCTTTCGAGGAAGTTTTTGATTTCTTCGGCGGACATTCCCGCTTTGAGCATGGCTTTGGCGTCGAACACGCTCTGTTTTTGCGTGATAGAAATGCGCTGATTGTCCACGACGTGGATGCGGCCGTTATAGTCCTTGGAAAGCATTTTGGCGGTGCTGCAGGACTCGCTCAGTCCGCTCGACATGGGAATATACACCATATCGTCGTATTCTTCCAGAATCTTATCCCAGAAGGAGAGCAGTTCGCCGACGATGGGTTGAGAAGTGGAAACGTCCGCGTCCGATTTCAGTTTTTCATAGAATTGTTCCTGTGTCAGGTTGATGTCTTCGTAATATTGCTCTCCGTTGATCAAAAAGGGCATGGGTACCACGAAAATACCCAGTTCCTTTCCCTGTGCCTGGGTAATGCCGCTGTTACTGTCCGTAACAATCGCTGTCTTGTTCATGAAATTGTATCCTCCTATTTTCGCGGGCATGGTATCTTTCTTTTTTGTGTTTGATCTGTTTGTGCCCGCGCGGCCGTTCTCGGCAGCCGCATCATTCTGTCAACATTATAGCAAAAAGCAATCGGATTGTCAAACTTCTGAACGATGTTTTCTTTTGGCTCCCTGTAGGTTTGTCAAACAAGTGAGACCGATTGGAATAAATTGAGGGCTCAAAGTTCATGCCGAAACCGCAATGCGTGAAAATTTTCCGTTCGGGTCTTGTCTTCGGGCGGAACGTGTGCTATAATAAAAACAACAGAAGCTGAAACACTTTTCGCGCCGAAAATAACGTACAACTTTGAAGTGGCCGATTTCCATACATAATAATATGTTTCCGACGGAAAATGGGGGCGGCGGAAAAGATTTATCCGATGATTCTTATGATTTAATTAGTTCTAAAAACATTTGGAGGATAAAATTTTGAAATATAATGTTTATTTTCCCACTCCGTTGGAAGAGATAGCCGATATATACGATGATAACATGGATGTTTGTGTAGAATTTAACGGAAGAACATATACTTTTTTGATCGTTACTATAAAAAACCTAAAAAGTTCTGCTTGGTTGAACCCAAAAGGTTATGTTGTTCCGAGCGATCCGTTTTTGATTGTCGAGGCGTTCAAAAAAGACATTATAGAAGATTTATTGAACGAGCTTTTTAAGGATGTTCGTTTGTTAGAGATTTACGGGAGCGACATAGAATAAAATAGAATTGCCGATAAAAGGCGGCGATCCGTTTTTATGGAGGAAGTGGTAGGAACGCTTGTGGCAACGGGGTGACCCCGATTGAAGATATAGAAGTCGGGGACAAGGTTTTTGCGCATGATGAAGTTACGGGCGAGCAGGCATATAAAGCCGTGGTGCAACTGTTGCGCAACCAAACGAAGGAGCGGCACCATGTCCGAGGTTTGCGGCAAAAGAGTGAAAAGTGAAAGCGTGAAAATTTTCCGTTCGGGTCTTGTCTTCGGGCGGAACGTGTGCTATAATAAAAACAACAGAAGCCGAAATGCTTTCCGCGCCCGAAATAAGATACAACGAATCTTGCCGGCTTCGCCGGAAGACGAGTACGGGTTAATGCAGCAAAAACCGTTTTTGCTGTAAGGATACAATATGATAAACGATTTTATAAAAGGCAAGGAATGTTTCAGTTTACAATTGAACGATAAAACAAAACTTATAATATATTTGTCTGAAAATTATGAAGAAGAGTACTTTGATTCGGCGTTGTATTTTTATGACGGTAAAAAAGAACATCTGTTAATTGTTGACTCGTTTGCATTTACGATAGGTAAAAGTTTATATACAAGACTTTATAATTTAAATGCATATCAAGGGAATAGGTTCGTCGATGAGCTGAACAATAGCGCCTCTCAGGAATTTTATGAAAAATTCGGGAAGTATTATGAATTTTGTGAATGCGAAAACTATGATATGTATTTGTATAAACAAGAAGAAAAAATAATTTTTTTGCTTAATAAAATAGAAACAAAGAACATTGATGGCAATGAATTTTTTTCAATAAAGCATAAGAAATTTTATGAAGCGGAAATTTCCGCCGAAAAGTTGTTGCAATGGAAAAATATCTTGGATAAAGAGTTTATTCCCAAGTACATATCAGAACTGAAAAGAATCAGCAAAAACATTAAAGATACCCAAATAGAGGCTTCGTTGGCGGCGTTAAAAAAAGGTTTGTTTTGAAATTTAAAAAAGGAAAAACGATGCAATCAGTCCATGGTTTTTAGTCTTGCGTTTAAAGAAAAAAAGACGGGAGGGCGATATTCTTTTGCCTTTTTGAAGAAATTGCAGCGTTGCATTTATTTTATCGGCGGGTTGAATGCTTCTTCCCGTTGCGCAAAGGAGTGTTTCTGTTATGACGGGAAAGGAAACGGAAGATAACGTCAAAAGAATAAATGATTACCTGTCAAAATGCAAATGGATGGATTTTGATTTTGTTAACATCGGCTGTGACCGCATAAAAATCATAGGCAGTATGGATTTGTCGTGGGAGAATTATCATTCAATCGAGATCGAGTTTGAATCTCCCGAATATATAAGTGCATTATTGTGGGGATTCAGTTTGCGAAAGGACAGACCTTTTATTGAACTTGAAAGTAAAGATACCGTCTTGAACGATTTGGGGTTATCGTTGGCGCAGGATGATCATTGTTTTAAAATCAATGTCGAAGATTTTGACAAATTACCTGTAAAAATCATCGCAAAAAATATTCGCTTTATTGTTTTGAAGCAACCCGATGAGGGACTGTGACGATCGGGCGGACCAAAAGGCGAAAACGCGTCCGAAAACGGAGGGATGCCGTCGCCGGCGCATCGTCGTTCTGAAAGTTTATCCGGCGTTTTTTGAACGGTTGATGAGGCGGCAAACAGCTTTCAAAGCCGGCGCGAAAGGCATCGGACAAGTTCGGCGTTGAAGGAAGACGCGAAATCTTACGATGCGTTTGCGCTCGCGTACGGAGTTTACGCCCGCGCGCGGGCGCGACGGGGCAAAGAACGCAACAAAAGTCTGTTTTTCTCAGTCAAAGTAATTTTTTTGCCGAAATCTCTTTACAGGCTTGCAATTTTGGTATATAATACCAAGTGTAACCCATCCGAATGTTTAGATTTTGGCGGCACGCCGCACGGCAAACGCCGAAAGGGGATAATAACCGACTATGAACTATACTCATTCTTCCATCCGATACGTATTCAAAAATTTCTGGTATATAGCCCTTCTCTCTGTTCTTCCGGGTGCCATTCTCTCGGGAATGGCGCGCGTCGAGGAGATGCAGAAGTTCTATACCGCCTTTTTTTCCGGGAATCTCTCGTCCATCTCCTGGACGCAGATTTTCAATACTTTTTCCATCTATAATTTCAGCGATTGGTTGCCCGCATTGCTGAATATCGCCGCGTATGTCGGCATCGTGCTTTGCGCGAGTATGCTCCTTGCGCTCATCGACAAACATATGCGCATCGGCAAGCGTACGCTCAACGGCCTCATCGATAAACTCAACGATAACATACTCAGCACGGGGGCGGTGGCGCTGTTCTTTTCCGTTCTGTACGAGCTTTGGGCGCTACTCTTTTCATCGCTTGCCTTTGCTATTTTTTCGTTGGCCCCGAACGTGATTGCGCAATATGTACTCTTCTGCATTCTCTTGCTCGCGGGCGGATTGGCGCTCCTGTATGTGATCGCGTTGTTTTATCTCTGGTTGCCCTGTATGCAGATCACCGGGTTCAGACCGTTTGAAGCGTTGCGTTATTCCAATCAGATCACCGAAAAGGTCAAGCGCAGACTCATTGTGTCCATGTTTGTTTCCTTGATTGTCGGAAACGCGATCATCATTCCCTGTGCCATCTTTGCGCCCGTGCCCGTTTCCTATGCGGCGATGCTCATCGTGTATATGTTCTATTTCATGCTGTTTATGGTGCGCATGGAGGTTATTTATTTCGATACGGCACAGCTTGACCGTGAGGACCTGAAACCGGCTTACATCAAAAAGCACGAGGATTGATTCCTTGCGCATAGATCCCGCGCGCAGTTGCCGCCGCATCCCCTCGACGATCGGCAAGAAGCGGATGTACGTCGGAAGTGAAAATGGCATCGGGACAGTACCATCGCTGTACCGATATAAAATAAAAATTCGCAAAATAAGTGCAACCCCGAGGTTGCAAGAGAGAGGCAAAAGTGAGATTTCGCAATAGTTTTCGTCTGCTGATGAATAATTTCAAAAGCACCTATGTCATTCTTTTGTTCCGTCTGATCGTGTTGTTGGTGACGGGTACGCTGGCGGTGGTCATCGTCACGTCCAACATTCAGCTTCTGTTGGACAGCGCGGAAGCGGCCGCCTTTGTGGATGCCCTCGATCAGGTCGTGGCGACTTTCTTCAACAGCGGAAGCTATGCCGAATTCGACGAAATGTTCCGCACGGCGATGGTCTCGCTGGTCGATTCCATCGGCGGGATTCTGCTGTTTTTGAACAGCCACCTTGCCGAGGTCGTCTTCTCCTGCATCGGGTTGATCGCGTTGTATCTCGTGAACGGATTCTTGAACGGTCTGGCAATTTTCGCTTTCGGCAATGCGCTCAACGATAAAATGTCGCAGTACACCCAGACGCCTTTCTTTGTGGCGTTTCTGCGCAATATCGGCGCGGCGGCCCTCTATCAGATTGTCTATGTACCTCTTTCCTTTGTCTATGACGTGTTGGTTCTGGCGATTTGTTACTTTGTGTTCTTCTATGTCTTTGCTTTTGTACCCGTATTCTTTGCACTGTTTTTCAGCGTCACGTTCATCGTCGCCATGCAGGCACTCAAACTTTCGGTCATCTCGGACTGGATGCCGGGCATCATTGCCGACGGGAAGAAACTTTCCGAAGTGATGCGCGACGGTTTTCGTATGAATAAAAAGCAGTTCGCGGGGAATTTCTCCAATTATCTGGTGGCGGTCTATTTCATCCTCGTCATCAACGTCATTGCGGCCGTAACCACCTTCTTCAGCGCCCTGCTCATCACGATCCCCGCCAGTTATATGTTTTTGGTCTGCCTGCAATTTTCCGGTTACTATGCGGCGTGCGGCAGAAAATACTTCTTCAGTTATACCCATATCTTCAATCCCGACAGCCCCGACGGCGGCGTATATATAAGGATCACCGACCGCGAAAAGCCGTTTTCGGATGAAGGGGAGGAACAAACGGATAAAGCGGGCAACGCGGAAGACGTGAAGGCAACGGCGGAAGCTCCCCGCGAAGCGACGCAATCGGAAGGGGAAAATAAAGCCTGAGGCGGAAGCCTGAAATCTGATAACCTGAGGCGGAAGCCTGAAAATTCCGAAAAAAATTCAATTCGTTTTCATTTTGTTTTCATTCAATTCAATAAAAAATCAATCATGAATAAGGAGCGGAAAAAATGAATTACAGAAAAAACTTTGAACTTTGGCTGAACGACAAGCGTCTTTGTCAGGAGGGCGTCGCCGAGCTGAAAGCGGTGGAGGACGATATCAAGGCGATCGAATACCGTTTCGGCGGCGAGCTCGAATTCGGCACGGCGGGCATGCGCGGCATCATCGGTTACGGCATGAACATGATGAATATCTATACGGTCATGCGCGCCACGCAGGGTCTCTCCGAGTTCATCAAGTCTCTGGGCGCCGAGGCGGTCGGGCGCGGCGTCGTCATTTCCTATGACACCCGCCGCAAGTCGGCGGAGTTTGCCAGAGCCGCCGCGGGCGTGCTCGCGGCGAACGGCATCAAGGCCTACCTCTTTGACAAGGTGCATCCCGTACCCATGCTCTCCTATGCCGTGCGCTATCTGCATACGATCGCGGGCATCATGATCACCGCGTCGCACAACCCCAAGGAATACAACGGCTATAAAGTATACGGCGAAGACGGCGCACAGATGTCCCCCGAAGACACCGCGCAGGTCGTCGGGTACATCGAAAGGATCACCGACTATCTCTCCGTGCAGGGCGAGGAAAACAGTCCGCTCATCGTGCCCGTGCCCGCCGAAGTGGACACGACGTACATTGAAGAGCTGTCCAAACTGACGCTTTCGCCCGAGGCCGTCAAAAAATGCGGCAAGGACCTCAAACTTGTCTATACGCCCGTACACGGTTCGGGCTATGTCCCCGTCACGACCATTCTCAAAAAGTTGGGCATCAACGTAACGGTGGTCAAGGAACAGGCCGATCCCGACACGGAATTTTCCACGGTCAAGGTGCCCAATCCCGAGTTCAAAGAAACGCTCTCCATGGGCATCGAATTGGCCAATAAGATCCATGCCGACGTCGTGTTCGGCACCGACCCCGACTCCGACCGTCTCGGCGTCGCCGTCAAGGACGACAAGGGCGAGTTCATCGCGCTCAGCGGCAACCAAGTCGGCATTCTGCTCCTCGATTACATTCTCACCCGCTTGCAGGAAGAGAACGCTCTTCCCGCCAATGCGGCCGTCGTCAAGTCCTTTGTTTCCACGGGCATGGCAAGGCCGATTTGCGAGAAAGCGGGCGTAACGCTCTTTGAAACGCCCGTCGGGTTCAAGTTCATCGGCGAAAAGATCAAACAGTGGGAAAAGGACGGCAGCCACACCTTCGTGTTCGGCTTTGAAGAGTCCTGCGGGTATCTGCGCGGCACCCATGCCCGCGATAAAGACGCCGTTGTGGCGTCCATGCTCTGTGCGGAGATGGTCTGCTATTACACTTACATCGGCAAGACGGTCTGGGGCAGATTGCAGGAGATCTACAAGACGTACGGCTTTGTGCTCGACACCAACGCGTCCACGCAGTATTCGGGACTCAACGCCATGAAAGAGATGAACGCGGTGGTGGACGCGCTCAAGGGCGTCACGGTGCGCGAGCTCGCGAACATTCCCGTCGTGGCGATGCGCGATTACAGCGCCGACGTGCGCGTGGAAACGGCCACGGGCAAGAAAGAAGCCCTCGGCATTCCCAAGTGCAATTGCATCTACTATGAATTGCAGGGCGGGTCTTTCGTCTGCGTGCGTCCTTCGGGCACCGAGCCCAAACTCAAGGTATACTATTCCGTCCGCGCAGGGGACGAATGTGAAGCCGAGGGCAAGCTCATCGAGCTGAAAGCGGCGGTTGCAAACCTGCTCGCAAGCGTGCGCTAAGGCGCCGATCGGCGCGGCGTTGCGCTTAAAAATACCGCAAGGCAAAGACAATGAAAGGGGTCGGCATCGGCAGACCCCTTTGCTTTGTCCCGCGCGGCGGGAAGCGGACGAAAAAATTCCCGCGCGGCGAAAGGCGGATAAAAATTCCGTGCAGCCGTTGCGGCGGATGAAAAAATCCCTGCGCTCTGGCGCGGAGGACAGGTGAAAAAGTCGCCGCGCCGCTCGCCGCACGGGGGCTTTCGGGGAACGACGGCGGGGCGGAAAAACCAAGAAAACGCGAAAAAGCGCGAAAGAATGAGCAGAAAAACGGGAAGAAATCCCGAAAAAAAGAGAAAGAGACCGCCCGGCCGCACGTTGCGGCGCGGTCGGGCGAAAATAAAGGAAGTGATTTGTTTTGCAGGCAGGCATCTCCACGGCGAGTCTGTTTTTGAAAAAGCCCAATGAGGAGGCGGTCGCGCTTTTGCGCGAATGGGGCGTTCCCGTCGCCGAGGTGTTTTTGAGCACCTTTTCGGAATATAACCGCAATTTCGGCAGAAAGGTTGCCGAAAACAAGGGGAACCTTTTCGTCAATTCCGTGCACACGCTCACCGAGCAGTACGAGCCGCAATTGTACGGCGCGTATGATCGCGTGCGGGAAGACGCCTTTTCGATCCTGCGCGGCGTGATGGAAGCGGCGCAAGAGACGGGCGCGCAATATTACACATTTCACGGCGTCGCGCGCATCAAGCGCACGGGCAATTACGACAATTTTTCCTATCTGTCCCCCAAGACGCGGGAGATCTGCGATTTCTGCCGCACGTTCGGCGTGACGCTCGCCTTTGAAAACGTGGAGTGGGCGACCTATAACCGCCCCGGCGTATTCCGCGAACTCAAAAGGGACTGTCCCGACCTCAAAGGAGTGCTCGACGTCAAACAGGCGCGCATATCGGGGTATGACTATAAGGCGTATATCGCGGACATGGGTCCCGCGCTTGCCTATGTGCATTTTTCCGATGTCGACGAAAACGGCGTTACCTGTCTGGCGGGAAAAGGTCTGTTCGACGTCGAGGAAATGCTTCGCTGTCTCATCGGCAACGGGTTCGACGGCGCAATTCTTCTGGAAAATTACGCAAAGGATTATGCGCAATTGGAAGAGCTCAAAGAATCCTATCTCTGGTTGCAGGAAAAAATTTATAAATTTACGAAATAAAAATTGTCGGAAAGGGCAGAATATAGCTTGACAGTTTTTTTCGGGATTGGTATAATAATTTGGTAAAAAATAAGTGCATCGGCGAAGGAGGGTAGAGGAAAAATGTCCACGATCATTGTCGGAGAACACGAAAGTGTGGAAAGCGCATTGCGCCGCTTCAAGAGAAAGTGCTCCCGTGACGGCATCATCGGAGATCTTCGGAAGAAGGAATTTTATGAAAAGCCTTCCGTTCGCAAGAGAAAGAAGTCCGAGGCGGCACGCAAACGCAGCAGAAACTGAAGAAACACAAAAGTCTGTTACATCGTAACGGACTTTTTTGTTTGCGAAAATTGTCGTTTTCAATCGTATTTTATGCCTTTTTCGCGTTCCGACGGAAGGGCGAAAATCGGACAAGCCCCGTCGGGGCGGAGAAGAGCGGACAAGGACGGATCGGGGCGGACAAGCCTCCGTTCGCCGCGCAAAGGAAATTTTTTCCGCGCGGGCGGCGATACAATAAAAAAATATTGAGAAATAAGGAGAGGATGCATCATGGCAAAGACGCTGAAAGAGTTGGCACGGGAAGCAAAAGGACGGATGAAGAGCGGGTTCTGGTCGGAGTGCAAAGAAGATCTCGACCGCAACCTGGCATCCGCGCGGGAGCAGGGCATCAACGAAACGCGGGTGGAGCGGTTTTTCGCCGACAGGATCGCCGCCACGCTGGGCGGGGAGAAAGAGGACGAATTTTACCTGCGCGTCAAACAACTTCTCCTGACCGAAGGGGAAGTGTCGGACGCCATCGGCAGGCTGACGGACAGGGCGTATTACGACACGCTCTCCTATGAGGAAAAACAACGTTACAACCTCTCCCTCTCCGAACGCTATCTGCGCGCGTTGGAGAGATTTCGCCGCGAAAGCGAGTTTGCTTCGCTCAAAACGATTGAAAAATAGGCGGGAAAGTGCTATAATATACCTATGAACGATTTACTGGCAAAACTCAATCCCGAACAGATCAGACCGGTGCAGGACACCGAAGGCGCGGTGCTCGTCCTGGCGGGCGCGGGCAGCGGCAAGACCCGCGTGCTCACCTCCCGCATCGCCTATCTCATCGACGAAAAGGGCGTGTCGCCTTACAACATTCTTGCCATCACCTTCACCAACAAAGCGGCAAAGGAGATGCAGGAGCGCATCGGCAAAATGACCGACGCGGCGGGCATGTGGGTGAGCACCATCCACTCCATGTGCACCCGCATTCTGCGCAAGAACGCCGATCGGCTCGGGTTCAACGATAAATTTTCCATTTACGGAGAATCCGAACGTACCAACGTCGTCAAAAAGTCCTTTCAGGAATGCGATTACGACGATGAAAAACTGCTGAAAAACGTCAAATGGCACATTTCCAACGCAAAGACCCTCGCGCTCGATCCCGACGATTATGCCGCCTACCAGAATCGTGAGGGCAACACGAAAGATCTGGAAACGATTGTCAAGGTCTACCGTCGCTATCAGGCGCACCTGCGCGAGAATAACGCCATGGATTTCGACGATCTTCTGATGCTCACCGCCCGCCTTTTGCGGGAGAACGAGGACGTTTTGGCCTATTATGCGGGCAAATTCCGCTATATCCTCGTCGACGAGTTCCAGGATACCAACACCGTGCAGTTTGACATCATCCGTATGCTCGCAAGCGTACATAAGAATCTTTTCGTCGTCGGCGACGACGATCAGTCCATCTACGGCTGGCGTGGGGCGGACATCGGGAACATCCTGCATTTTGAACGCAATTTCCCCGATGCGAAGGTGTATAAACTCGAACAGAATTACCGTTCCACCAAGACCATTCTCTCCCTCGCCAATGCCGTCATCCATCATAACAAGAGCCGCAAGGACAAGACGCTCTGGACGGAGAACGCCGAGGGGAGCAAGGCCGTGGCTTTCGAGGCGGAGGACGAAACGGAAGAGGCCGCTTTCACGGCGCGGACCATTGCCAATTTTGTGCGGCTTGGCGCGAAATATTCCGATTTTGCCGTTCTCATGCGCATCAACGCGCTGACCCGTTCTTACGAACAGGAGTTTGCCAAATACGGCATCAACTTCAAAGTGTTCGGCGGTTTCCGCTTCTTCGAACGCAAAGAAATCAAGGATATTTTGGCTTATTTGCGGATTGTGAACAATCCCTTCGACAGCGAAGCCGTCCTGCGCATCGTCAATTTTCCCAAGCGCGGCATCGGCGACAAGACCGTGCAGACGTTGGAGGACTATGCGGCGCAGACCGATCTGACCGTCTATGACGCTTTGTTGGACGCGGACGAACTGCCCCTGTCGAGCGGCGCCAAAGCGCGGCTCAAAGCCTTTGCCGATCTTCTGAAAGATCTGGTCATTCAGGGCCAGGCCCTGCCCGTTTCCGAACTTGCGCATTATGTGGTGGATAAGACCAATATGCGCGAGGCATATGCCGACAATTCCGACGAGAGCATCACCAAGCGCGCCAACATCGAGGAATTTCTCAACTCCGTCGACGAATTCGTCCGCCTCAATCCCGACGCCACCTTGGAGGACTATCTCAATCAGGTCGCCCTTTCGTCCGACACGGACGACGCCGACGAGGGGGATTATGTCACGCTCGCCACCATCCATTCCGTCAAGGGTCTGGAATTCAGGTGCGTGTTTGTTTGCGGGTTGGAAGACGGCACCATGCCCGTATCCAGGGCGCAGGACGATGAAAAGGATATGGAGGAGGAGCGGCGGCTGATGTACGTCGCCATCACCCGCGCCGAGGAAAAGATTTATTTCACCCGTTCCAAGAGCCGATATCTCTACGGCAAGCGCGAGCCCACGGCGCGTTCGGTATTTTTGAAAGAACTCAAAGATTTTCTGGACCTCTCCGACGAACGCCCGCTCTACAAGCGCTATGAAGGGGACTTTTACGGCGATTCTTATGCCTCCCGCAGAAATTACGGTTATTCTTCCGACGGCGGCTACGACCGCGGGAATTACGGCGGCAGTTACGGCGGGGGATACAGCGGGAATTACGGCGGCTACGGCAATTCGTCGCGGTACGCTTCGAACACGGACGGGGACGATTCCCTTTTCCGCACGGTGGGCGGCGGCTCTTCCCGCGGCACATCGGCGTATCGGTCAAATACGGGCATGGGCGGCAGAAAATCCGATGTCGGCAAGAGCGGCAGCGGTGCGGGCAATGCCTATGCTTTCGCCAAGAAAATGACCGCCGCGCCCGCGGCGGCGGGCGCCGCCGGTACATCAGGGGACGATCGCTCGAATGCCTATCCCGTCGGCACGCGGGTGTCTCATCCCCGTTTCGGCGAAGGCACTGTCATTCATTCCCGCGGCAGCGCGGGCAACGTCATCATCACGGTGGCTTTTGAAAAGGTCGGCAACAAGGAACTTTCCGCGCGGCTTGCGCCGCTCACCGTGCTCAAATGACGCATCGGTGTTTTACGATCTCAACAAGGAGAAATGATTATGCAGCAAGCGACAGACAGGCAGAAGGAACTGACCGCCACGCTCAACCGCTGGGCGTATGAATATTATGTTTTGGACGACCCGTCCGTTTCCGATGCGGAATACGATAAACTGTATGCGCAGTTGCAGGCGTTGGAAGCGGAGAGCGGGGTCGTTCTCTTTGACAGCCCCACCCGTCGCGTGGGCGGCGAACCGATCAAGGCGTTTGCCCGCCACGACCATATCGTGCGGCTGTACAGTCTGGATAAGTCTGTTACCAAAGAAGAACTTTCCGCCTTTTTCACGCGCATAGCCAAGGTCTGCGCGCATCCCGAATATACCGTGGAATATAAATTCGACGGACTGACCTGCTGTCTGACCTATGAGGACGGCAAGTTCGTGCGCGCCACCACGCGCGGCAACGGGGTTACGGGCGAGGACGTAACCGCGCAGGTGTTGACCATTCGTTCCTTTCCCATGGAGATTTCCTATCGGGGGACGCTCGAAGTGCGCGGAGAGGCGGTCATTCGTCTTTCGGTGTTGGAAAAATACAACAAGACGGCAGCGGAACCGCTCAAAAACGCGCGCAATGCGGCGGCGGGGGCCATTCGTAACCTCGATCCGAGAGTTACCGCGGCACGCAAACCCGAAATCATCTTTTACGACATCAATTACATGTCCGATGATTTGCCGCCGACCCAGGCGGAACAAATGGCCTTTTTACGGAAAGAGGGATTCAAAGTATTCGATTATCTGCGCGTCTGCAAGAATGCGGAAGAGGTATTTGCCGCCATCGACGAAATCGAGGTGCAGCGGCGGAACATCGACGTTCTGACCGACGGCGCGGTCATCAAACTCAACGATGTTGCGGAACGCGCCGAGCTGGGATATACCGATAAATTCCCCCGCTGGGCGATGGCGTATAAATTCGAAGCGGAAGAAACGACCACCGTTCTGCGCGACGTCGTGTGGCAGGTCGGAAGGACGGGAAAACTGACCCCGACGGCCATTCTGGAACCCGTCGATCTGGCGGGCGTAACCGTGCGCCGCGCTACGCTCAACAATTACGGCGACATTCTCCGCAAAGACGTGCAGATCAATTCCCGCGTACTCATCCGCCGTTCCAACGAAGTCATTCCCGAGATTCTCGGCGCGACGCGGCACGCCGAGGACAGCCGTCCCGTGGAAAAGCCGACCGTGTGCCCCGCCTGCGGCAGCAGGGTGGAGGAACGGGGCGCGCATCTCTTCTGTACCAATCCGAACTGCAAGCCGAGAATCATCAATAAATTCGTACACTTTGCAAGTAAGGACGCCATGGACATCGAAGGTTTTTCCGAAATGACCGCGTCCCTCCTGTACGAAAAGAAAAATCTCCGCTCTTTTTCCGATCTCTACCGTCTGACGGCGGAAGATCTTTCCGACCTGGACGGTTTCAAGGATAAAAAAATATCCAACCTGCTTGCCGCCGTGCAAAAGAGCAAACACATCCCGCTCGATCGTTTCATCTTTGCCGTCGGCATCGACGGCGTGGGCAAGGTGGCGGCGAAGGATCTCGCCTTGCGATTCGGCTCTTTCGAGCGCCTGACCGCGGCGACGGCGGAAGAGCTGATGCAGATGGAGAACGTGGGGGAGATCACCGCGAACGGTATTTTAGACTTTTTCCGCGATGAGAACAATATCCGCGAAGCGGAAGAACTCTTTGCCTGCGGCGTCGAGCCCTATACGGAAGAAATCAACCGCGACGGCATATTTGCGGGGCAAAAAGTCGTTCTGACGGGTTCGCTCGTCAATTATAAGCGTAGCGAGGCGCAAAAGCTCATCGAAGAACGCGGCGGGGTCTGTCAGAGCGCCGTGACAAGCGCCACCACTTTGGTCGTCGCGGGCGAAGCGGCGGGCAGTAAATTGCAGAAGGCGCAACGTCTCGGCGTGAAGATCATCGACGAGGCGGAATTTGCCCGCATGCTTGCGGAATGAGTAGGATTTTGATTTGTTTTGCCGTATTTTTTAAGTATTTTTGAAAATTGAACCTGTGGTAGACAAGATTTCCCGTTAATTCTAGGGGAAGTACTTTGGTGTTCTCCGTTTTTTATGATATGATAAAAGAAAAACGAAGGAGAGAAAAAATGAGCGATTTTCCCCAATTTCTCTATACCCGCCGCAAGGCGCTCGGATTGACCCAGCAGAACATTGCAGACAGATTGAATATCACGAACAAAGCCGTTTCCAAATGGGAAGCGGGCGAATGTTTCCCCGAAACTTCCCAGCTTGTGGCGCTCGCCGATGTTTTGGAATGCACCGTGGACGAACTGTTGCGCGGACGGTTCGCCTCCGCGGCATCCGATGCCGCTTTTGCGGATCGGGACGATACCATGTCCGAAACGAAAGGGGTTTCGCAAAACACGGCGGAAGAAAAAGGGCAGACGTCGGTTTCCCCGAAAAATGCGGGCATGCTCCATTCGTATAAGACATTGCAGAAGGTGAGCCTTTCTCTTGGCGTGCTTCTTCTCTTTCTCGGCACCGTCGGCATGTTTTTCGTGCTTTGGACGGGCGGCGGGAGCGACACTGCCGAAATTTTCGCACTGCTTTTATTTCTCGTATTCCTTGCCGTGGCGATCGTCGCGTTCGTCGTCGCGGGCATTGCGTATTTCGTCATCGGGAAAACGCAGGAGGACGAACGGACGCAGGACGAGCGCCGCCGGTAAGAGAGTGAAAAGGGGTGCGCGGCTCATTTGCCGCTCTTTTCTCCGCAGAAAAACGGAATAAAAAAAGACGGGCGCGGCGGGAAGAAAAATCATCTTCCCGTTTTTTTCAAAAACGATTGCCTTTTGCTTGAAATTTCACCGCTTATTTGCTATAATATAGCAAAACGGAAAATGCGGAGAAAAACGATATGTTCAGCATGACGGGTTACGGCAAGGGCGAATACAGACAAGGCGGCGTGGAACTGACCGTGGAGGTCAAAACGGTCAACAACCGTTTTCTCGACATCGCCGTCAAGGCGCCCCGCTTGTTTACGGGCTTGGAAGAGAATATCCGCTCTTTGGTTCGGTCCAAAATTTCCCGCGGTCATGCCGATGTGTTCGTCAATCTGACCGATCGAAGAGAAAAGCCCAAGACCCTGTGGGTCGACACGGCTTTGGCGCAGGCCTATTTCGATGCGGCGATGCGCTTAAAGGCGTTGCTCCCGTCAGCGGCGGACGACGTTACCTTGACGAGCGTACTCCGTTACGGCGACGTATTGAAGCAGGAGGAAACGCAGAGCGTCGACGACGAGCTGATGGGTGCGTTGACGGCGGCATTGACTGCCGCGCTCGATAAACTCAACGCCATGCGTGCCGCGGAGGGGGCAAAACTGCTCGCCGATCTGACCGCCCGCATGGATAAGGTCGAAGAGTTGGTGAACGGCATTGCCGAGCGCGCCCCTTCGGTCGCCGAGGAATATCGCGAGCGCCTCAACGAGCGCGTACGTAAGGCTTTGGAAAGCGCGGGGGCGGACGCCGACGAAGGCAGAATTTTAAATGAAGTCGCCGTTTTCGCCGATAAGAGCAACATCGACGAAGAGCTTACCCGTCTTCACTCGCACATCGCGCAGTTCCGCGCGATCTGCACGGAAAACGCCGCAGGCAGAAAACTGGATTTTTTGGTGCAGGAGTTCAATCGAGAAACGAATACCATCTGTTCCAAGAGCAACGATCTGACGGTTACCCGTCTCGGGCTGGCGCTCAAAAACGAGATCGAAAAGATCCGTGAACAGGTGCAGAATTTGGAGTAACGCCGATGAAAAACATATTGTTTGCAATCTCCGGCCCTTCGGGCGTGGGCAAGGGCACGTTGGTGAAAATGCTTTTGGAAGGGGACGAAAACCTCGTTTCTTCCGTTTCCTGCACGACGCGCGCGCCCCGCGCGGGCGAAACGGACGGGGAGGATTATTTCTTCATCGATCGGGAAACTTTTGAAAAAAAGATCGCCGCAGGCGGATTTCTGGAATACGACGAGCATTTCGGTAACTATTACGGCACGCCGCTCTCCTTCGTCGAGGAAACGCTTCAAAAAAAGTCGGTCATTCTGGAAATCGACGTCAAGGGTGCCATGAGCGCCAAGGCGAAAAAACCGGATACGGTTACCATCTTCATCGCGCCGCCCTCTGCCGAGGAGTTGAAAAAACGCTTGCGCGGCAGGCATTCCGAAAGCGAGGAGCAAATCGCCGAGCGCGTCGCGCGGGCGGAATATGAAGAATCTTTTGCGCCGCAATACGATTATACGGTGATCAACGACGACCTGAACGAAACTTACGCCCGATTGCGGTTTATCATCGAATCCGAACGGGTGAAAGAATAACGAAAGAATAACGAAAGAATAAATAAAGTAAGCACAAAAATATTTCTGAAAAGGAGTGAGAATATATGATAAATGAACCCACGGTTGACGAAATGACCCGTAAACTCGGTACGGAGGAAGATCCTGCCAGCGCATACGTTCTTTGCGTGGTAGCGTCCAAACGCGCCCGTCAGATCGCCGAACAGGAACAGAGCGGCGGCATTTATGCCCCCGATGACGGCGAAAAAGAGATCGTCAAGGCTTGCAAAGAGATTGCCGAGGGAAAGATCGGCTATACCAAAGACTGATTGTTTCCGCAAAGGAACAAATTTCCGGCAGCCCCGTTTTTCATGCGGGGCTGTCTGTTCAAAAAGCCGAATGATTTTTTTAACCCCGTCGGTCTTTTCGTCGGCGGGAAAGACAGAGGAAAGGCATGATAGCGGAAGTCATCGTAGATATTGCGCACAGCGAAGTGGACAAAATATTCGACTATCTCTGCGACGACGGTTTGCAGGCGGGTTGTCGCGTAACGGTGCCGTTCGGCAGAACGTACGTGGCGGGCTTCGTCATGCGCGTAAAAGAAAGTTCTTCCCTTTCCCCGTCCGCGTTGAAACGGATCGCGCGGGTATACGACGAGCCGCCCGCTCTGAACGGCGAGTGTCTCGCTCTGGCGGAAAAAATTGCGGCGCGTTACCGCGTACCCATGGCGCTGGTATTGCGTCTCTTTCTTCCCTCGGAAATGCGCGCGGGGAAGGTCAGCGAGATTTATCGCGCTTTTGCCGCCCCCGCCGCGGCGGAGGCGGAGTTTTCTTCCCGTGCGAAAGTACAGCGTGAGCTCTTTGAATATCTGAAAGAGCACGGCAAAACGCCGTGCACGGTTTTAAGAGAACGCTTTTCGGGCGCACTGACCGCCTTGGAGAAAAAGGGACTGATACGCATCACCCGCGAGCGGGTGCAACGTTCGCCGTATGCCGATTTACAGACGGAAAGCGACGTGCATACGCTCACGGAAGAACAGAAAAATGCGCTTGCGGCAATTGCTTCTTCGGACAAGCGGGTGCAACTTCTGCACGGCGTAACGGGCAGTGGCAAAACGGAAATCTATCTCAACCTCATTGCGCAGAACTTGCGGGAAGGCAAAAGTGCCGTTTTTCTCGTACCCGAAATTTCCCTGACGCCGCAGATGCTCTCCCAGCTCCGCGCCCGTTTCGGCGGCGCGGCGGCCATTCTGCACAGCGGTCTTTCGGCGGGCGAACGGTTCGACGAATGGTGGCGCATGCGTTCGGGCGAGGCGAAAATTGTCGTCGGCGCGCGCAGCGCGGTGTTCTCGCCGCTCGAAAATATCGGCATCATCATCATCGACGAAGAACATGACGGCAGTTATGTCAGCGAAACTTCTCCGCGCTACAATACCTTTGACGTCGCGCTTTTGCGCGCCGAATACAACGACTGCAAACTGTTGCTCGGCAGCGCTACGCCTTCGGTGGAAACGTATATGCACGCAAAGGCGGGAGAATATAATCTCATCAAACTGACCAAACGCATCAACCGCCGCCCCATGCCCGAAATCACCGTGGCAGACATGCGTCGGGAAGTGCGCAAGGGCAACAACTCTTTCTTTTCCGCCGCGCTTCGCCAGGAGCTTGAAGAAACGCTGGCGGAAAAGAACCAGGCAATCTTATTTCTGAACCGCCGCGGTTATTCTCGTTCGGTCATCTGCACCGAATGCGGCTATGTCGCCAAATGCGAATCCTGCGACGTCAGTCTGACCTATCATCATGAGGAACATTGTCTCAAATGCCACTATTGCGGCGCACGTTATCGCATGCTGACCGCCTGTCCCGAATGCGGCGGCAAGCATCTGAGTTATAACGGCACGGGTACCGAACGGGTCGTGGAGGAACTGAAAAAACTCTATCCCGCCGCGCGCGTTCTGCGCATGGACAACGACACGACGGGCGGAAAAGAGGGACATTTCAAGATCTTGCAAACCTTTGCGGGCGGCGGGGCGGATATTCTGGTCGGTACGCAGATGATCGCCAAGGGACACGACTTTCCGTCCGTTACCCTCGTCGGCATCCTCGATGCCGACATGAGCCTGCATTTTTCCGACTATCGCAGCGGCGAGCGCACTTTTCAGCTCATCACGCAGGTGGCGGGCCGCAGCGGCAGGGGCGAGGAAAAGGGTAAGGTTGTGTTGCAGACGTACGATCCCGAAAACGTCGTTTTGCGTTTTGCCGTGGCGTATGACTATGAAGGATTTTATGAAAATGAGATTTCCATGCGCCGTGCCACGGCGTTTCCGCCTTTTACGCTCATTGTAAGGGTGCTGATTTCCGCGGAAACGGACGCCGACGCATTGGAAGGGTTGAAACGGGTCTATTTTCCGTTGGAAAAAATATATCTCGAAAACACCGATAAGTTCCTGTTTTTTAATAAAATGCACGCGCCCATCAAGCGCATTCAGGGCAGGCATCGCTATCAGGTTCTCATGCGCCTGACCGACCGCAGTCTGCTTCCGTTGGTCTATGCCGTCTGTGCGGAGAACGCAGACAGGCGCTGGCTCGCCTATGTGGAGGAGAATCCCGCGAATCTGAGCTGACGGAAATTTGATTTTTTCCGTCTGAAACGGGCATGGTGCGGATATCTCATCGGTTTGGCGGTCGGATATCGGGCGTAAAAACCGCGTAAAGAATAAAAAAGTATCATCTATCGACAAGGAGAGAAAAATATACAATGGCAATCCGTAAAGTGGTACAGGTGGGGGACGAAGTGCTTCGGCAAAAATGTTTCCCCGTGGAAAAATTTGACGAAAATCTCTGGCAGCTTCTGGACGATATGAAAGAAACCGTCCGCTATGAAGAGGGCGCGGGACTTGCCGCGCCGCAGGTGGGCGTTTTGCGCCGCGCGGTGGTGTGCGACGTGGAAGAGGGATTTTTCGAATTTGTCAATCCCCGTTTTCTCAAACAGAAAGGGGAACAGTCCGGTCCGGAAGGCTGCCTTTCCGTCCGTGGCCGTCAGGGAACGGTTTCCCGTCCGTACAGGGTAACAATTGCCTATCAGGACCGTTTCGGCGAGGCGCATACCCTCGATGCCAAGGGATTTTTTGCGCGTTGTATCTGTCACGAACTCGATCACCTTGACGGCATTCTTTACATCGATAAGGCGACGGATATTATCGCCGTCCATTGACGGGAAAAGAGAGGGAACATATGAAGATACTCTATGCAGGCACGCCCGAATTTGCGGTGGAACCGCTGAAAAGAATCCTGGACGCGGGATATGACGTGGTCGGGGTCGTGACCCGTCGGGACAAGCCGACGGGCAGGAAGGGCATCATCACCCCGCCGCCCGTCAAGACCTTTGCGCTCGAACGCGGCATTCCCGTCTTTCAGCCCGCGCGCATCCGCGACGAGGCGGAAAAGGTTGCCGCCTTCGGCGCCGACCTCATGGTTACCTGCGCCTTCGGACAAATCCTCTCCCGTGAGATATTGGACCTCTTCCCGCTCGGCGTCTGGAACATCCATGCCAGTCTTTTGCCCAAATACCGCGGCGCCGCGCCCATACAGCAGTGCATCATAGACGGCGAAACGCACACGGGCGTTACGGTCATGAAGACCGAAACGGAACTCGACGCGGGGGATATATTGCTCGTCAAACGCACGGAAATCGGGGAGAAAGAGACCGCGGGCGAACTTGCCGCGCGGCTTTCCGTTCTCGGCGGGGATGCAATCGTGGAGGGCTTACGGCTCATTGCGGCGGAAAACGGCCGTCCCGCTCTGCTTTTGCAGGATAAAGCGCAGGCGACGTTCGTCGGAAAGATCACCAAAGAACTGGCAAAGATAGATTTCTCTTTGGCGGGGAAAAAGATCGTCGATCTGATCCGCGGCATGAACCCTGAACCGACGGCGTATTTTCTCGCCGAAGGCAAGCCCGTCAACGTATACCGCGCGTCCTTTTCGCCCTATGACGGCGCGGAACCCTGCGGCACCGTCCTGAACATTCCCAAAAAGGCGGCGGTGAAGTGTGCGGACGGCATGGTCGTGCTGGAAGAGGTGCGCTTTGCGGGCGGGAAGAATATGTCGGGCGGGGACGCGATCAACGGCAGAAAACTCGTTAAAGGGCAGGTACTGCAATGACCAATCCTTTGGCGGATCCCTACCTGGTCCTGACGAAAATCTATACGGACGGAACGCTGTTGAAACAGGCACTCGCCGAAACGCCCGTTGAAGAACTCCATCGCGCCCGCACGGTGAAAATCGTCTACGGCGTATTGGAAAAGGATATCTATCTCACCCATTGCATCCGCGCTTTTGCGCCGAAAGCGCCCAAACCCGCGGTGCGCATCGTGCTGAAGATCGCGCTCTATATGATGCTGTTCATGGGGAAAGCGCGCTACATGGTAACGGACAACGCCGTGGCGCTCTTAAAGCGCGCGGGCAAGGGCGGCATGGGCGGTTTCGTCAACGCCTTCCTGCGCCGCTTTGACCAAAACGACGTACCCATGCCCGAAGGGGACGAGGGGTTGAGCGTGCGGTATTCCTATCCGCTCTTTGCCGTCAGACTGCTGAAAAAGCAGTACGGAGAACGCGCGGAATCGATTATGGCGGCGGAGAGCCGCGGGGTGAGTGTACGGTTTGAAAAGGGGGAGGAAAACTATCTCTCCCGCGAGCATCTCGATACGCCCTTCCCACATACGTATATTTTCAAAAATTTCACCCGCGACGAGGGTTTTTTCGCGGGGGATTACACCTTTCAGTCGGTTGGTTCGATTGCCATTTGTCACGGCGTGGAGCCGTGCGGCGAACTGTTGGACGCCTGCGCCGCGCCCGGCGGCAAGAGCGTGCTTCTTGCCGCGAAATGCGCCCGCGTGCGGGCGTTTGAACTGCACGCCCACCGCGTCGAGCTCATACGGCAATACGCCGCACGCATGCATCGGGAAAACATAACGGCGGAATGCCGCGATGCCTCTGTTTTCGACGAAACCCTGCAGGACGCTTTCGACGGCGTGCTGTGCGACGTGCCCTGTTCGGGCATGGGCACCGTCTGCGAGAATCCCGACGTCAAACTGCACAGAAAAGAAGAGGACCTTCTTTCCCTGCATAAAATCCAGCGCGCCGTTCTGGAAACCTGTTCGCGCTATGTGAAAAAGGGCGGCGCGTTGTACTATTCCACCTGTTCGGTCTTTGCTTGCGAAAACGACGGCGTGGTGGAAGAATTTCTCTCGGGACACCCTGAATATACCGTCGAGCGTACAAAAAACCCGCTTCCGCACGAGGAAACGGCGTACGGTTTGCAGTTTTTGCCGGATGCGGCGTTCGGCGCGGGGTTCTATTTTTGCAAACTCCGCCGCAAAAAATAATATCTTTGCAAAATACGTTTTTGCCGCGTTCAGCGGTTTTCCCCCTCATTTAGCGGCATTCATTTTTTTCGGAGAGACTGTTATGGAAAAGACAAACGTCATGCGTTTTCTGGACGCGCATAAAATCGAATACAAAGCCCACGAATATTCTCCCGAACTGACAGACGGGCAATCGGTCGCGCGGACGCTCGGACAGGAAGAGGACAGGGTATTCAAGACGCTGGTTACGACGGACGGGAAGCGGAACTATTTCGTATTCGTCATTCCCGTCAACTGCACGTTGCATCTCAAAAAAGCGGCGGCGGCCGTGGGCGCGAAGTCCGTGGAAATGATCAGGCAAAAGGAGCTTTTGCCTCTGACGGGCTACATTCACGGCGGCTGTTCGCCCATCGGGATGAAAAAACTCTTTCCGACGGTCGTCAACGATACCGCGCAACTCTTTGATACGCTTATTTTCTCGGCGGGAAAAGTGGGCTTTCAGGTCGAACTCCCGCCCGATACGCTTTTAACGCTTGTGAACGGCAAATATGCCGATGTGGTGAACGAATGAAAGAGATTTTACAGGACTTGTCCTATCAGGAGCTGGAAGCGATGACCCTTTCCCTCGGCGAGAAGAAATTCCGTGCAGGGCAGCTCGCGGCGGGGCTGACGCAGGGGAAGAGGATCTCCGAAATATCCACGCTCTCCAAAACCTTCAAAGAACGCCTGCTGGAACATTTTGAGGATGCGCCCGTAACGGTCAAAGAGCGGTTTACTTCCTCGGACGGGACGGAAAAATTTCTCTTCTCTCTTGCCGACGGCAATCTGGTGGAAGGCGTGGCGATGCGCTATAAATACGGCGTGACCCAGTGCGTATCCACACAGGTCGGTTGCCGCATGGGCTGTTCTTTCTGCGCCTCCACATTGAACGGACTCATCCGAAATCTTACCGCGGGCGAAATCCTTTGTCAGATCCTGACGGTCAACGCCCTGCTCCGCGCCGAAAACGCGAGAAATGCAAAAGAAGAAGGGGGCATGCCCGCAAAAGACGCCCGTGCCGTCACCAATGTCGTGCTCATGGGCAGCGGCGAACCGCTGGACAATTACGACAATACGATCAAGTTTTTGCGGAACGTTACCGCGCCCGAAGGGCTGGGTATTTCCGCGCGGAATATTTCTCTGTCCACTTGCGGATTGGTCGATAAAATGTATGACCTTGCAAAGGAAGGCATTCCGATCAATCTCACCGTATCGCTCCATGCCACTACCGACGAGGACAGAAAGCGCATCATGCCCGTTGCCCGCGCCTGGTCCATTGAAAAGATATTGAAGGCGTGTGAGAACTATTTTGAAAAGACGGGGCGGCGGTACTATTTCGAATATACCCTCATTGCAGGCGAAAACAGCGACGAAGCGCATGCCGATGCGCTCATCAGGTTGTTAAAAGGCAAGCCCTGTCATGTCAATCTGATTCGGCTGAACAAGGTCAAAGAGCGCGCTCTTTCTCCGACGGAGGAAAAGGAAGCATATCGTTTTCTCGGCAGATTGGAAAAGGGCGGCATTTCCGCGACGCTCAGAAGGCAGATGGGCTCCGACATCGGCGGCGCCTGCGGTCAGCTCCGCGCGGGCTATCTTGCAAAAAATACCGCGAGGGAACGCGGAGACGAATAGCGCGGAAAACGTTATTTTGTCGGAGGATAAGCCGTCGCAATGACGGAAATATGGTTATTTTTTCACAAAAAAAGAAAATTTTAAAAACCCATTGACAATTTTTTCCTTTTTCGGTATAATGAAAGCAGTGAAATCTTTAATGATAAGGAGATTGTTTTCATGAAATCGTTGGAAAAACTTTTCGACATTATCGGTGAAATCCTGGCGGTCGTGCTGGTCGTCGCCTGGGCGGTACTCATTCTGGACGCGAATTTTCATTTTCTGGACGAGGTACCCGTGGTCTATAACGTTCTGTCCATCATCCGCAACTATGGCGGGCTGGTGCTCATCGCGGTGGTAGGACTGGAAGCGATCAGCAAACGGAACATCGTTTTCAAGATCATTTTCCTTGCGCTTCTTGCGCTCATCGTGGTATTCCTCTTCTTCCCCGATACGTATAACAGTCTGATTGAAATGATTCCCGTGTAATGATTTGAAACAATCGAAGAAACGGTAAGAAAACCGTCGGACGGAAAAAGAGTCCGACGGTTTTTTCACCGCAGGAAAAGGGACAATGTTCTTTTGTCCCGGTTCGGTGGTCTTGTTCTCTCGCCCGAAAAAACGCGCGGACAAAGTTTTCATGCGTACTTTTTGGCTACACACGGAATGGGCGCCGTGTATACGGTTGCATGCGGCATGAGAGCGTAAAATTCGGCCAAAGGGGAAGATAAAAATGGAAAAAGAAGAAAAGATTGTTTTGGGCACGGCTTTTTCGCCGGGCGGTTGGGATGAACGTTTCAACATACGGTTGAGCCCTACCATATCCATCCACGGAAACAAAAGAGGATTGGAATTTTTTGTGGCAAAGATATCCGAATATTTGGAAAGCGGCGACATTGAAGAGGATGATATTCATTTTGATGTCGGCGTGGATCTGACGGAGGATTCCGTTTCTTTGGATGTGGTGTTGGACGGAGAAAATTGACGAAAAAACCTGTCCGCACGGAAGAAATGTGCGGTTTTTGTTTGAATCGTATCAGATAACGGCCTTAAGAATGCGGGCAGGGGCGCGACGTGCACCCGCAGGAGGACAGGGGCGCATTTTTTTGATGCGGCGCAAAGGAGAAATTTATGCGGGAAGAATTTATTGATGCAGCGATGTTTGAACAGAGACAAAACAGTAAACTCGGAATTTATCATTCCGACAAATATCCGGACAGGCAATGGATCCGCCTGGTCGGAAACAAAGAGGGCTTCCTGGATCTGATAGATCATATCCGATTCATGCTCGAGCATGAGGAAATCGGCTGTATTGATTACGACAACATAGAACCGGAATGGGGAGGAAGGGTAGAACTGGATTCCTTTCAGCTGGTCGTCGAATTCGATGGGTATGAAGAGCGTCGGGCGGGGCATGCCAAAGATCAGGTAAAGTCATAAAGCGCAAAGGAATCGAGCGGGGGATACCCATATCCGCATATACGAAGTGCACGGCCGGGCCGTCGGGATACAAAGAACGGCTTTTCGGTCCCGCAATGCGGAGCGGAACGTTCCCGTCATGCGCAAATGCAAGAGGAAACAGGTGTGCTGTATAATACGGATATGTCATAAAAGATCTGCTCTATAACGAAGATTTGGAACACTGCACGTGGTTTACGGGGGCGCAGGGCTTTCACGGTTGACCGCCGCATGGAAAAAACGACGATATTTCCAAAGATCTGACGGTCGCGGTAGAGGAATTTATACAAAGAAGAAATTCTCCGATAAAAAGAGGAATAAACTCGGAAGAGCATCGGGCGCCTGTTCCCGTCGGATTAAGTCCGGTTGAAATTCAATGCCGCCTGTAAGTACCGAGACGACACTTTGAATCTGCGTCCCGATGAACGGACGCACAAATTCTTTCGGCTGAAGCCGAAACGGTTTTCTTGTTCGCCGAGGGCGAAGGATGCTTTCAACGCCTTGCGGACGGCAGGGCCTGAAATCGGTGAGATTGATGTTCGGAGGAGGGAGACGTTTGACAGAAATAAAAGAAACGGAATATGGTGAATTTTGCACGGCAAAATTAAAATTTATCGTCGGGGAATACGCTACCTATAACCGTTATTATATCATTCATATTCGCCGGGCGGACATGGAAGTGACGTTCGGCCTGCAGGAGTTCTGTTGCGGGATTTTGCCGCAGGTCGAGGTCTTTGAAGACAAAATTCTGATCGGAGCCGGCGAAACTTTCCGCGTCTGCGGTTTTGCGGGCAACCGGATCAAACAATATCCGATCGGGTCGGCTTTTTATCAGTTCCTTGTCGACAAAGAACATGTTCTGGTCATAGGAGAGGCGGATGTATTGCTCTTGGGAAAAGCATTTCAAATTGTTTGGCACAGACGGTTTAACGAGATTATCGATTTGCGCGGAACAGGCAATGACTGCATCGAATTGATCGATTACAATCAGAAACCGATAAAATTGGACTTCTTCACCGGGGAAAATATCCGATGACGGAACTGAACATACGGCCCGAAAATAAGACGGCTTTCAGTGTTCATAAATTTTGCGGATGCCGGGCGGATCGGTTTTCGCGGCGTTCTGTCTTCGACGGCAGGGAAGAGTATGGAAAGGGGGCACGGATTTATGTCATACGCGGTCATAATCGTCACAAAAAAGCAAATAAGGGAATTTCAGAGCGAAGAAGTATACTTGAAAGATATTGCGTGTTTGTTCGAAAAAATTTTTGAAGCGAGACAGAATGAATTTGCATATCTCCTGGAAAATATGCGCTCCTGCAATGCGGTGTATTATCCGAAGAAAAAGAAGGGGACGATCAAAGAAAAAGAGTATGCGCGGCACTGTAAAAATAAAGAATTATTCACAGAAACACTGAAAAAAATAAACGGTGATTTTTTGCTCGCGGGATGTCTTTTTGTCGATCTGGGGGAAAAGCGTACTTTACAGACAGAAAAAACAGACATGAACGATTTTCTCCGCGCGTTCGACGACGATCGGCTCCATGAAAATATATATTACAGAATAATACATGAATATAAGGAGTATTGCCAATAGAATATCTTTCAAAAAAGAGGCAAAGAAGTCGGATTATGGAAAATTTTATGAAACTTTTAAATTTTTTGGACGCATTGGAAAGTAATAGTTCAACCGCTGGCGAAAAAATATTGCCTTGAACAGGTTGCGTCACTTCGAGGCAAGGAATTGCGGGTTCATTAACGAACTGCCCATTGTATCTATGGCTTGCGGCTCGATGGGAAAGCGCAAGACGACGCTCATTACGGACATGGTACTCTCGCAAGAGGTCATGTTCAGGCAGAAGGCGCTCGCCATATTGCAAAACAACGACATGAAATTCCCGTACTTCCCGTGGATCGCCTTCGAGGACGAACTGCGCTCCTGTATGGAGCATGGCACGGTGTACAATCTCGCCTCAGTCAAGGCATGGGTGGCATTGAAACGCTCGAGATTTGCCCGACATAGAAACGTTCATTGGCAGATATATGGCTATGAATTGCAAAGATACGGCGATACTTTCGACGACGCTTTGAAAGTCAACGGACTGTTTGAAGTATTAGAAACCTACGCGCAGGCGTACTTCATTTACGTCATTCAGAGCAGTCTTATCGTGGCGAACTATTCTATTCGCACGGACAATCAAATGCTGGATAACGGCAACTTTCCGCTGTGGCT
>CALWCO010000006.1 GCA_944376455.1 uncultured Clostridia bacterium | reverse complement strand
AACTCTATTTTACCACAGATTTGTATGAACTCCTTTTTTTTCTCTCCACTGTTGCACTTAATAGTATAATTCACCGAAAATTAAAAAACGCACGGAAAAACTTCCGTGCGTTTCAATCGTCAGAAGGAAAGCCTCTTCGATCGGTCAATCGCTCGGAAGAAATTTTTTATTGTGCTTGCATCGGTTGTCGGGAACAGCGTCCATTGTTGACTCCTCGAAGTTATTCGTGTAATCATTATAAACCCTGTTTCCGATTTTGGCAAGTGTTTTCGGGAAAAAAATTTCTTCCGATTGGATTATGGGGATAAAATTTTACTCGATACGGCTATATGACCGCGCTGCCGAGCACGAAACTGTCAAAGAGTCCGTCCACGTCCACGCCTGTCTTTCTGAAACAGGCAACCATATCCTCCGGCTTTGCCACGGCGAAACGATAAGAGGAAAAATAATTCTTGAGTCCCGAAAAGAATTTATTCTCCCCGATCCCCTCGCGCAAGGTGTCAAAGAGCAACACGCCCTTGTTATAGGTAAGATTGACATACTCATATTCGCTGATGAAGGTTCCGAGGTTGCGGCTCATGGAGGTGTCGCTTTGGCCGAATATCTGGCTGTAAATACTGTAATATGCCTTATAACTCGTCAGAGCGGCGTGCACGAGTTCCTCGCGTGTCTTGCCGTAAGAAGGGTGCGCTTCGTAAAAGAGCACGGTGGAATATTCCGCCAATCCTTCGTCCATCCACGCATATTCCTGTTGGTTGTTGCCGACCATGGCATACCACCACTGGTGCGCCGTTTCGTGCACCACCGTATAGAGATAATTTTCCCGTTCCAAACCGTCCGAGAGCAGTACCATGCCCGGATATTCCATGCCGCCGTAACAGAACCCCGTCTGCACGAGCGCATAGCTCGCATAGGCATAGTCCCCGAACGTTTCCGCAAAATATGCCATGGCTTCGCAAGCCGTCTCCAACGTGTTTTGTGCCTCGCCGTCGTCATAGTAATAGTAAGAGACGGTAACGCCGTTCACCTGACGGGAAACCACTTCAAAACCGTCCGACACCGCGATCGCGAAATCCCGCGCCGACGACAGCGCGTAACGGTAGGTGACCTTCCCGTCTTTCTGCGCGGTCTTTCCCTCCGCCGATGCCGCCGCGATGTACCCCGCCGGCACCGTCAAAGAGACGTCATAGTCCGCGCATTCACTGTAAAAGGGATCGCCGTCCGAATAATAGACGCATTCATAAAATCCCGTCGCCTCGTCATAGGCGCACAGAACGGGATAGAAATTCCCCATATTGACGACGTGTTCCGTGACGCCCGTGCGGTGACGGACGTGCGCAAACGAAACGGAAAAGTCGATGACGACGGACGCGCGTTCCTCGGGGAATACGGACTCGGCGAGATAGACGAAGAGAACGTTCTCGTCCTCTCCCCCGATCTCCCAGCGTTCGCAACCCGACACGCTGTTCACGGTGATACTGCCGTAACTTTCCCCGTCATAGTATGCCACGGAATGATAGACAGAGGAAACGGGCTCATAGGCCGCGCCCTCGCGGAAGGCATTGGGAAAGAGATTGAACGGCAGAACGGAAATTTCGTTGTCCGTGGCGTTGTAATAATCGAACTGCATCTGTGCGGTCAGAGTCTCCGCTTCGGGGTCATATTCTGCGGCAATGGTATATTTGCTGAGCGACGCGTCGGGCGCACAGCCCGCAAACGTCAGACCGCCGACGAGCATGACGACGCAAAGCGCAATACAAAGTATTTTTTTCATGACAAAAAAGCAACCTCCCGTTTGTCCTCGGTAGGTTATTCTATGCCTCAATATATCATTTCATGACTGTTTTCAAGGCAAAAAAGCCTTTTTCGCTGTCCGCCTTTCCCCTCTGCTTCTTTTGCCGCTTACCGTTTCTCCTTTCTCGTGTTTCTTCTCTCGCCTTTTCGTCCTGCCGCGTTTTTTGCCGCTCCCGTCGGGGTAGAGCAAAAAAATCGGGTATAAAAGGAAAACAGACGGGCAATACTGATAGACGAATAGGCAATGCGTCCGATTTTTACATATAATGGAGAGAGGGCGTATTGCAAAAGAAGAGAGGCGGAATACCATGAACATTAAAAGAGGAGAACTCTACTACGCCGATTTGTCGCCCGTGGTCGGCAGCGAACAGGGCGGCGTGCGCCCCGTGCTGGTCGTGCAGAACAATGTGGGCAACCGCTATTCCCCCACGGTCATCGCGGCCGCGGTCACCAGCAAACAGAACAAAGCCAAACTGCCCACGCACATCGAATTGCCATCCTCCTTCGGACTGGCAAAGGACAGCGTGATCCTGCTCGAACAGATCCGCACGCTGGACAAAAAACGGCTGAAAGAGCGCATCGGCGAGTTGCCCGACGACACCATGAGTTTGGTCAACAAGGCCATTCTCATCTCCCTCGGTTTCATCGACACGCAACGATAAAAAAATCCCGTTCCTGTCCGGACGGGATTTTTCTTCTTTTTCAGTCTTTATTTTCCTTCCGTCGGCGCGCTCAATCGACGAGAACCAACGGTTTGATGAGGTCGCGCGGTTTATCTTTCATCAGCATGAGCGCGGGTTCGACGTTCTCCAGCCCGTGGAAGGTGTGCGTGATGAGTTTTTCGGGATGGATCCTCGCCGCGGTCACCAAACGCGCGAGTTTTTCCGAGCGCACGCGGCCGCCCGGCATCAGACCGCCGTTGATCTGCTTGTGTCCCATGCCGCAGCCCCACTGCACGCGCGGGATCTTCACGTAATCCCCTTCGCCGAGGTAATTGACGTTGCCGATCTTGCCGCCCGCTTTGAGCATGCGGATGGCCTGATCGAACGTGTCATTGTCGCCGCCCGCCACGATGATTTTATCCACCGGGCCGTGGTTCATGTCCATGATCTGTTCCACGATGTCGCCCTCACGGTAATTGACGATCTTGGTTGCGCCGAATTCCAGCGCGAGATCGGCGCAATTCTTTCTCGACCCGACCGCATAGATATTGGCCGCGCCGCGGATGGCGGCGGCGGCAACGGACATCAGACCCACGGGGCCGATGCCGATGACGGCGACGTTATCGCCGTACTCGATCTCGGCGAGCTCCGCGCCGTGGAACCCCGTCGGCACCATGTCGCTGAGCATACACGCCGCGCCCAGATCCATGCCGTCGGGCAGACGGGCAAGGTTGCCGTCCGCGTCGTTGACGTGGAAATATTCGCCGAATACGCCGTCCTTGAAATTGGAAAACTTCCAGCCCGAGAGCATGCCGCCGCTGTGCATGGCATACCCTTCCTGCGCCGCAAACGAGCTCCAATCGGGCGTGATGGCGGAGACGAGCACTTTGTCACCCGGCTTGAAATCCTTGACGAGCGCACCCACTTCCACCACTTCTCCCACGGCTTCGTGCCCCAGGATCATGTTGTGTCTGTCGCCGATGGCGCCCGCCCAGACGGTGTGCACATCCGACGTGCAGGGAGCCAGCGCGAGCGGACGGCAGATGGCGTCCAGCGGCCCGCATGCGGGCATATCCTTTTCGATCCAACCGGTTGCACCGATTTTAAGCATTGCAAATCCTTTCATCATTTTTCTCCTTATAAATAAATTTCAGTTGATGTTTCTGCCTCTTTTTCAGGAAAATTCTCTCAAAAATTCCCTTGTGCTTTCACCGATTCAACCCGGGCATGGTATGCTTGCACAGACCGTATAACAACAGTGTCAAATCGTTATGGTTCCTTCCGCGTCAGGCATCTCCGGGGCGCCGTCAGATGGTCGTCCAGCCGCCGTCCACGCAGAGAAGCTGACCCGTGGTATAGGACGAGGCATCGGACGCGAAATAGATCAGCGCACCATCGAGCTCGCCCTCTTTGCCTGCCCTGCCCATCGGGCAGTACGCCGCCGCGACGGCGTCGAATGCGCCGCTGCTCAGAATGGAATTGGTCATTTCGCTGTCGAAATAGGCGGGGCCGATGGCGTTGACCGTGATGCCCTTCTTCGCCCATTCGCTGGCGAGCGCCTTGGTGAGCATCTTCACGCCGCCCTTCGCCGTCGCATAGGCCGCGACAGGCCAGCAGGCCGCGTTCATGACCACTTCGGAATGCAGAGAGCCGATGTTGATGATCTTGCCGTAACCGTTTTGGATCATCACCTTGCCGACCTCGCGGGCACAGTAATACACGGCGTCGAGATTGGTGCCGATGACTTTGCGCCACATTTCGTCGGGCATATCCTCGGCGGGCGCAACATCGCCCACGCCCGCGTTGTTGACGAGAATGTCGATCTTGCCGAATTCCTTGACCACCGCCTGCACGGTTTCACGGATCTCCGCGGTGTTGAGTACGTCGCACTTGTGCGCAAAGCATTTCACGCCGAGCGCTTCGACTTCTTTTTTCACCTGTTCGAGTTTTTCCACGCGCCGCGCACAGATGGCGACATCCGCGCCCTGCCGCGCCAACGCCTTGGCGAACTGCACCCCCAAACCAGAGGACGCGCCCGTGACCAAGGCGACTTTGCCTTTCAGACTGAATAAATCTTTCATTATTTTACTCCTTATCCATGATATTTATTTGTTTTTTCTGTGATCTTATCGTATTTTTCTTGTTTTTATTTTTATTCTACTTGTCCGTTCCTCCCGTCGCCGTGGGACTGACACGCACGGCGACGCTACCCCGCCGCACATACCTGCACAACCGACGGATTTGGAAAAAACCTTTCAAAGCGCAGGAAAGCCGACAAAAGTTTCCTTTTGCCGGCTTTCGCATATTTTGCTTTAGAAATCGACTTCGGTGTCGTAATAGCAGCACTTGAGGAGCTTTTCCATCTCTTCGACGGAAGGCTGACGGGGATTGGAACCCGTGCAGGCATCGCCGATCGCATTGACGGCAATGTCATGCAATCTTTCCAGGAATACCTTTTCGGGAACAAAGCCCTGTTCGCAAGGATAGCTGTCCGCGCCGTAATTCTTGATGCAGTGCGGGATGTTCAGGTCGTCGTTCATCTTTCTCAGATAAGCGATGAGCAGTTTGACTTTTTCGTCGTCGTTCTTGCCGCCGAGGCCCATGTAATCGGCGATGACGCCGTAACGCTTCTTGGCCGTGGGATCCTTGGCATTGAAGGCGATGACCTTGGGCAGGTACATGGCATTGGCGGCGCCGTGGATGATGTGCGCGCCGTAATCGGCGAACGCCGCGCCCGTCTTGTGCGCCATGGAGTGAACGATGCCGAGGAGCGCGTTGGAGAACGCCATGCCCGCGAGGCACTGGGCGTTGTGCATGGAATCGCGCTTGGCCATATCGCCGTTGTAGGACGCAACGAGGTCGGACTGGATCATCTTGATGGCAAAGATCGCCAGAGGATCGGTATAGTCGCAATTGGCAGTGGAGACATACGCTTCGATGGCGTGCGTCATGGCATCCATACCGGTGTGCGCGACAAGTTTCTTGGGCATGGTCTCCGCGAGTTCGGGATCGACGATGGCGACGTCGGGTGTGATCTCAAAGTCCGCGATGGGATATTTGATGCCCTTTTGATAATCGGTGATGATGGAGAACGCCGTCACCTCGGTCGCGGTGCCGGACGTGGAGGAAATGGCACAGAATTTTGCCTTCTTGCGGAGTTCGGGGATACCGAACACTTTGCACATTTCTTCAAAGGTGATGTCGGGATATTCGTACTTGATCCACATGGCCTTGGCCGCATCGATGGGCGAGCCGCCGCCGATGGCGATGATCCAGTCGGGACCGAAATCGAGCATCGCCTGCGCGCCCTTCATGACCGTCTCCACGGAAGGATCGGGTTCGATGCCTTCGAACAGGGCAACTTCCATGCCCGCTTCTTTCAGGTATGCCACGGTCTTGTCCAGGAAGCCGAACTTTTTCATGGAGCCGCCGCCCACGCAAACCATCGCTTTCTTGCCTTTGAACGTCTTCAACGCTTCCAGCGCACCTTTGCCGTGATACAGATCTCTGGGTAACGTAAATCTTGCCATAAATTTAACACTCCTTCTTGTCTTACAAAATTTTTCGGGGTCGGTTCCTGCTTGACCCTTATCGTATCTATTATATCACACCTTTTCGCGGATAACAATAGGGTGTATCGATAATAAATCCATTTTTATCGATAAATTTTTACTTTTTTCTTTTATACTCTTTCCTCCGTGCAGGAAAAACAAGCGCAACGCGGAAATTTTTTCAAAGGGGAATTGCTTGACGAACGGAAGAAATTGAGCTATACTTATCGTAACGATAATTTAAGGAGAATGACTCCCGAAATGGAAAAAACTTCCCGAAAAATCAAAGAATACGGCTTTGCGGACTTCATCAAAGTTTTGCGTAAAAACTGGATCGCACTGCTTCTGTGCGTGCTGATCACGGCCGTCGTCGTGGGCGGCTCTTTGGGCTGCGTTTCCGCTTTCATACGGCACAATGAATATTCCGCCACCATTGCCAAAGTCGATACCTCGACCTTCGACGTACCCATCGTGCGCGCGACGTTCCGCGAACGCATTCAGATCATCCTGGAAGAAAAATACGCCGACCGCAACCTTTCGGACAAGGATCTGCGGGATCTCAGCCGCGCCATCGATGATCATCTCAACATCAACGAGAGCGACGACAATACCTATACCTTTGTCCTTTCTTCCTTTAACGCAAAACAGACAACGATGACGGAAAGCGACTTTGCCGATATCCTCAACCGTATCATCGACTGGTTCAAACAGCTTTATACCGATAAGATCGTCACCAGCTATGTCATTCGCCACTCTGCCATCGGCGACAACACGTCATCTCTCGCCTATTACCTGCAGGTGCAGTCCCTCGAAAACACCATCGACGATCTCATCGACGAAGTGGAGACCGTCGCGGGCATGAAACAACTTCCCGGCATCGATATTTCCGATTCCAACCTCTCCTCCTCCGTCACCGTGGAACGCTCGGAATTTGCCGCTTACTACTGCGAAGAGAACGGAAAACGCGTCAGCGATATCCTCAACGATTTGAAAAATTTGGACAGCGCTCTCGCTTCCGCGCGTCTTTTCATCTGCAACAACGGCGTGGAAAACCCTTCCGCAACGACCTCCATGGCCGAATACATCGACGGGGAATTGCTCAAATACCCCGCGGGAGACCAGAGTACGATCCTCTCGCAGCTCAAAGATAAATTCGGGAACGATTCCGCCTACAATCAGGCCGACGAGGAAGGCCGAGAGGCACTCGAACAGACCGCTCAGACGCGCATCGACAACATTGCACAGGCGTTGCAGACCATTCTGGACAACTATAACCTCCTCGCACAGAGCTATGCACAGTCCACCATTCCCGATTACGTCGTCATTTCCGCACTCACCATCGACGACGATCTGGGAGCCATCGAACCGCTGGCCGTCGTACTCATCACCGCCGCCAGCGTCATCGTCGTTTTCATCATCGGATTCTTCGTATTCTTCAACAGAATGCAGAAATCGGGCGAAATCGGCACGGAACTCGTGGAAGAAACCGACGAGGAAGAATAAGCCCGCACCCCTTCGCAAGCGCCTTTCCCCTGCCATACTGCCGATCGGCGGCGGAAGCCGAACCGTTTCAAAAGACGAATAAGGAAAGAATTTAAGGAACGGACCGATGCGAAATTTTTTAACGAAACTGAAACAAAAGCATCCCACGTTGACGGAAATTTTTCGCTTCCTGATCGTCGGCGGCGTCGCCACGGTCGCGGATATGCTCGTCATGGCACTCGTACAATACCTCGCCGAGCCCGCGCTCTATCCCGATTTCCTTTCCCTCTTCACCGTCAACGGCTCTCTCGTGCCCTACGTCGCGGGTACGGCGTGCGGATTCCTTGTCGGATTGCTGGTCAATTATATTCTCTCCGTGCTCTTCGTTTTCGAACATAAGGGAAAAAGCAGATCGGTTTACGGGTTTATTCTGTTCGCCCTGCTCTCCCTGGGAGGACTTTTGTTGCACATCCTGGGCATGTATCTCGGAAACGGAATATGGAAACTCAACGCCTGGGGCGTCAAGATTGTTTTGACGGTCGTTGTTTTGGTCTATAATTATCTTACGAAAAGACTTATTCTGTTCACGGATAAGAAAGAAGAAAGCGCAGAAAGGAAAAAGAATGATTAAATACTCTTTTGTCGTCCCCGCTTACAACGAGCAGGAGTCCGTCCCCCTCTTTTATCGGCAGACCGTGCCGCTGTTCGAGCGGCTGGACGGCCCTTTTGAAATCATCTTCGTCAACGACGGCAGCACCGACGGAACGCAATCCGTTCTGGATGAACTTTGCGCCGCTGACAAACGCGTCAAAAGCGTTACGCTCAGCCGTAACTTCGGACAACAGAGCGCACTCCTGTGCGGGCTGACCCATGCAAGCGGACGGGCCGTCGTCACCATGGATGCAGACCTGCAGGACCCGCCGGAAGTCGCCCTGCAACTCATCGAAAAGTGGAAGGAAGGCTTTGAAATCGTTCACGCGCGGCACAAAAAACGCGCAAAGGAAACCCTCTTCAAAAAGCTCTCCGCCGCGCTGTACTACCGCACGCTGAAGAATTCCACCAAACTGGATTTACCTCTCGACTGCGGGGACTTCAAACTCCTCGACCGCAAAGCGGTGGACGCCGTGCTCTCTCTGCGCGAACACGCGCGGCTGTTGCGGGCACAGACCGCCTGGCTGGGGTTCCGACAGACCGTCGTGGATTTCGATCGGCCCGAACGCGCGGCGGGACGGACGAAATACACCTTGAAAGCCATGCTTCGTCTGGCGAAGGGCGGAATTATTCCGAACAGCAGGGCTTTGCTGAATGCCCCGCTTATCGCGGGCATGGCATTGTGCGTTTTATCCGTTCTCGCTTTCATTGTCCTCGGCGTTCTGACGGCTTTGGCCGTCGAATACGGCGGACTGACGGCCTGGATCTTCCCCGCCCTCGCCCTCGCAACGGGGATTGTGTCCCTGCAACAAGGAACGCAAAACCTGTACATTGCCGAAATATATGAGGAATGCAAGGACCGTCCCCTATTCGTGGTGCAAAAAACCTGCAATTTTGACTGTTCGGACGACCGAACGGGCGAATGCGAGAGCTCCGACGCAAAAAACGACACCGACGGCTCCCCCAATTTCAACGATGAAAAAGACTGCGCGCCCGCCGACCGTGCCGAAACGTTCTTTCGAGCCCGATGACACCGCCAAAAAGTTCTTTCAGGTGCCGATGACACTGCCGAAAACTCCTTTCGACGCGCCGCTCGCAAGGCGGCGGACGGGAAAAAATTATGAAACACGTAAAAAATTGTTTTATTACAGACATTCGTTTGTATCCATTCAAAAAATAAGACAAAGAAGCGGCGGCAGCGGAAAATTTTCCGCTGCCCCCGCTTCGTCTTTTTCGCACATATAACTCTGCCCTATGCAAGTCGCATGGAACGGCGCACGAATTGTATACGGACGACCATTCGCTTTGCCGTATAGGCCCACACACGAAATAATTCCCCCGCCGACAGACTGTCGGCGGGGAAATTTTGATTCATATTCTGATTGAATAAGTTTTTTAATAACTTTCCGACTGCAAATTCATATACGCGCGCTGTTCGGGCGTCAGAGCGACCTCCGTTGCGGGGAGATCGGCCAGCAGTCCCGCGCCGCGGGAGGTCCCCACGACGGCAAAGATGTTCATCTCCGCGCCGAGCACCCAGGCAAGGGCAACCTGCGGCACGGTCAGCCCGAGCTTCTCCGCGATCTCCTCACTGCGGCGGAGCCGCTCAAAATTCTCTTCGCTGTAGAACCCGCGTCGGGCGGCGGCGTCCATCGCGCGCTTTGCGCCGCGCGGATCGTCGCCGCGGAACTTGCCCGAAAACAACCCGCGCCCCAAAGGAGAATAGGCCAGCACCGCCAGATTGGAACGGGCATACCATTCCCGCGCAAAGGCCTGTTTGGCCCCCGTCAGAGTGAGACAGCCCGGCCAGGGCATGCGCGCCGCCTCCGCAAGGGAAAAATGCGGTTGGGAAGCGCTGAAGGGCTGCAAGCCCTTTTTATAGGCATATTCCTGTGCGGCCTCAATGCGCTCATACGTCCAGTTGGAGGCGCCGTATGCGCCGATTTTCCCCTCGGCGATGAGCGCGTTCATCGTCTCCACGATGCCGTCTACCCCTTTCGAAGGATCGTCACGGTGCAGAAAATACAGGTCGATGCGCTCGGTGCGCAGTGCCGTCAGAGAAGTCTTGAGATCGGCACGAATGCACTTTTCGCTCAGGCGCTTGTTGCCCAGAAATCCGTCCAGACCGCCTTTGGAGATGAGCGTGATCTTGTCCCGCACCCCTCGCCGTTCCATCCACTCCCCGACGACGTTTTCGCTGCGCATGTAACAACGCGCCGTATCGATGGCCGTCACGCCCGCTTGGAGTGCCGTATCAAACAATTCGTCACAATTCTTGCCCCACTGAATATAGGGTACCGCCGTGCCGAGAATGATGCGCGGCACGGGTTTCTTGACGTAAGATATTTCTCCGTATTTCATAACAACACTCCTTACTATGATACAATTGCACCGAAAGGCATATGTGTTTCCGAAAACACATTGCTTCCGAGGCCGCCGACGGATGTTTTGCGGCGTGCTTCGGCAAGACGATCTGCTCCGTTCTTTCCGGCGCGGAACCGACCGCCGCGCGGTTTGGTTACATCGTTCCGACGCCCGCAATGTAGGACGCCATCTGTTTTTTCTGCACGGAATAAGGCTGGAATATTCCCTCGCCGAGATCGTTGACGAAATGACGGATCCCCGCACCCGTCGGCGCCGAGAATACGGCAAGCGCGACGTGATAGAGTTGTATTCCTTCGGCTGCAGGCGCCTCCACCGCATGATCGAGCACATACGTCCCGCCATTGGAAACGAAATATACGCCGATACCGTAAGCCGTGTGTTTCTTCACGTCGTCCGCGATCTTATAGCTTGCGTATCCGTCGTATTCCTGCCCGTTCCATTCGGAAATCCATGCGGACTGCTCGGGCACTTCATAGGGCGTTTCGGACTGATAGAACGCCACAAACCCGTTTTCGCCGTTCCAGATGGTCTGGTATTCATGGAAATGTTCGACCATCAGCCCGTAAACGGTTACATTGTCGCCGTTGACGACGACGCCGTTCTGCGTTACGTTGACTTCCCAGCCGACGCCGTAAGAATGGTCCCCGCGCCACACCCAGAAGTTATCTCCCAGCACGTCACAGGCGTTGATGACCAACGTCTGCCGCACAAAGGTGTTGCCCTTCTGCGCGCCGCCGATGCGGAAATAAATATCACTGCAGGAGACGGGATCGGCGGCGTGCGAGGTACCGCTGTAGCTCGCGCCGATGCGCAGGAGATTTTCCGAATAGGTCCCCGCTTCAAAGAGCAGGCCGCCAAGCTTCACGCCGTCCACGTCGGCGACTTCCATCACCGTGTCCCGGTTGTCGCCCGCAATGCGCAACGTGGTCAGCCCGCAACCGAGCAGCACCGTGTCCGCTTTGGTCACGCGCAAAGGGGCTTCGATGTTATAGATCCCCGGCGTGAAAAAGATATGCTTACCCGCCTGCAGGGCGGCATTGAGCGTCGCCGCCGTATCGCGGTCGGCACGCGCGACATAGAACTCGTTTAAGGGGATATACTTCCACTGCATGGCTGGATCACTCCAACTGGTGCCCGTCGCATCGTGCCGCAATGCGGGCACACAGACATAATAGCCTTCGTCAAAAATCAAAAAAGGTTTTTCCCGCACGACGGGGGTCTTTTCGACGGTTACCGTCGCCAGCCCGTTGATGCCCTTCTCGGGAACGGGACTGCCCGCGGCCGAACCGACGAACGTCATGTTGATGTCGCCGTCCTCCCACGCGGTCCAACTGCTGTTGCGCGTCAGCCACTGTTGTTGCACGCCCGCATCGACGGTGCCCGCGATCTGACTGTCGGCGATGAACCCGCCCGAGCCCCAGGAATTGCTCTTGCCCTCCGTGAGCGACATACTGCCGCCCACCTCCATACGGCGGAAGGAGGTCGCCTGGGAAGCCGCCCAGAGTACGTCCCCCTTGACGGACATATTCTCCGCACCGAACCAGAAATTGCAGGTGGCATTGCCGTTCGACAGTTGCGCGGGCACGTTCAGCGTGCCGACGGAAACGGCATCGGGATTAACGCCCAATCCGCCGACCGTCATATAATAACGAATGGTCAGATCGAGATCGCCGTAGTCCCCCGGACGGAAGAACGCGGCAAACCGCTCGGAAGAGAACTGCCCCGTCTTTTCATAAGCGGCGGCAAGATCGGCCTCAATTGCCGCGGTATCGTCCGTCGGAGCATAGATATACATATTCTCTCCGAACGTCTCGATTTCATACGAGAGCAATTCGGTATGGAGCACCTCGCCTCCCGCGACCGCTTCCACGCGGAAATAACCGTACTTGTCCTCGTGTTTGTAGCTCGTCCCCTTCTGCTCGGAAACCAGTTCGTACTCGCCGTGACGGCTGGGGCTGTGATAGATCTTATACTCCTCCGCCCCCTCGACCTTGGTGAGGGTCAGCTTGACGCCGTCCGAAGTCAATTCCGCCTGCGTTTCCCATTCGGGCACCGTCGGCGCGCAGGCCGCAATCGGCAATGCCGCCGCCAGAAGCAACAGCAGGCTTACGGCAAGTGCCGTGATTCTCCTTTTCATTCCCTTTCTCTTCCTCCTATAAAAACTGTTTTATTTTATCTGCGGGTTTTGAACAGACCCTGCCGCCGCGCGGCGGCATCGCCGTCTTTCCTTATTTGATCCGAAGCGGGAGCTTCAGCCTTGCGTCCGCCCCGTTTCCCGGATCTGTCCGCCGTAATAAAACTCGACCGTTCTGTCGAACTGTCCGCCGTCCGCCGTGCCGCCGACGCCGTTGATGACGTTGTTGATGGCGCCGCCCTTATTGCCCGAAAGCCAGACGATGAAGATATGCTCGAAATAGACATCCTGCGCATCGGGCGCCTCCATCGCGTTTTCCAAGACGCAGCCCGACGGGAAACCGTATACGCCGACGCCGTATGCGGTGTGTTTCTGCACGTGATCGGCCACTTTATAACTCGCATAACCGAGCGCCGCGCCGTCGTGCGACGTCCAGTCGGACTGCACGGAATCATAGGGCGTTTCGGACTGATAGAAATACGTCGTGCCGTTTTCCCCGTTCCAGATCGTCTGATATTCATGGAAATGCTCGACCATGAGCGCATAGACGGTGACATTGTCCCCGTTGACGATGAGGCCGTTCTTGGTGACGTTCGTATCCCAGCCCACGCCGTGAGAATGATCGGCGCGCCAGATCCAGAAATGATCGCACAGCACGTCGTCCGCGTTGATGACCAGGCAGGTGTCGACGGACGTCGGATTGTCGTTCGCCCCGCCGACGCGGAAGAAGAGATCGCTCAATCTGATGCCGTGGCTCTCGGCACCGCCGCTTTCCGTGCCCACTTCCATGAGCGTATCGGAATGCGTGCCCGCGTCAAAGAGCAAACCGCTGACGCTCACGCCGTCCACGTCCGCAATGCGGAGCAATGTGTCCTGATTTTCATCGGTCACGGCAAGCGTCGCAAGACCGCAACCCGTCAGAACGGTGCCCTCTTTTTCCACCAAAAGGGGTGCATCCAACCGATAAACGCCGGGCGTGAAATAGATGTGCTTGCCCGCGCGCAATGCGGCGTTCAAGGTCTCGGCGGTGTCGCGGTCCGACCGCGCCACATAAAACTTTTCCAAGAGAATGTATTCCCCGTCAACATACTCGCCGTCCCAGGACACGCCGGAGGCGTTCTGCCGCTGTTCGGGAATAAAAACGCCATACCCCAGACCATCGTCAAAAACCAGGAACGGCTTCTCGGAAACCTCGGGCGCGGAAGAAATGACCGTGCTTCTGCCGCTCGGCCAGGCTCCGCCGGGCGTCGTGCCTTCACAGCCGACGAATACTCTGCTCCACCCGCCGTTCTTATATGTCTGAAATTCGGAATTGCGCGTGAACCACTGTTGCTGACTGCCGGAATCGATTGTTCCCGCTATGCGGCTGTCCGCAATGTACCCGCCCGACGACCAGCCGCCGTCCGAAAGGGACATATTCCCCAGCACGTTCATGCGGCGGAAGGACGTTGCCTGCGAAACCGCCCACTGCACGTCGCCGTCGACGGTGAAATTCTCCGCGCCGCGCCAGAAATTATGCGTGGCATTGCCGTTGAACCACTGCGCGTTGACGTTGAAATACCCCACGGTGACGTCCTCGGGCGAAAGACCCAATCCCGCGGCGGTGGTATAATACCCCATCTGCATGCGCACGTCGGGATATTCCCCCGCCTTGAAAAATACGCCGAACCGCTCGGAGGAGAACTGTCCGTCCTCGAGCGTTTCAAACTTTTCGGAAATATCCGCATTGATCGCCGCGGCGTCGTCCGTCGGGGCATAGATGTACACATTCTCCCCGAACGTCTCGGTGTCGTACGAGATCAGTTCGGTATTGACGATCTCCCCCTTGGACACGGCCTCCACGCGGAAATAACCGTATTTGTCCTCGTGTTCATACTTCGTTCCCGTCTGCTCGGACACCAATTCATATTCGCCGTAACGGCTCGGACTGTGATAGATCCTGTACACCTCGGCGCCTTCCACTTTGGTGAGCGTCAGCCTGACGCCGTCCTCCGTCAACTCCGCCTGCGTGTCCCATTCGGGCACCGTCGGCGCACAAGCCGCCATCGGCAATCCGACCGACAACAGCAACAACGCGCTCACGAGCAGCGCCGTTATCCGCTTCTTCATAAACCGCATCCCTTCCCTTTTGATTTTCTATGCCTTACCCCGGCCTTCACTCCGAAAAATACCGTCCGCAAGACGTCTGTATTATATCATAAACCGACAGACAAGTCCATAGGGAAAGAGGAGACTTCTGAACGAAAAAGTTTGTTTTTGTACTTTTTTATTTGTTTTTTAATTTTCAGTTCATTCCTTCGGGCGTCCATTCGTCCGTCTGCCGTCCACAGGAGAAAAAAACAACGCGGCAAGGGGGGAGAACGGCCCCGGCCGCGTTGAGAAATGTTTTCAAGGTTATTTACGGGCATGCCCCCGCTTAAAACGCGGGAACTTTATGATTCACTTTGTACCGTCCCGATATTCCTTCGCCAATTTTTCAAAGGCGGGCAACGCGCGGCGGATGGTGTCGGGCGCGACACAATAGGCGATGCGGACATACCCTTTCACGCCGAAATCGTCCCCGGGGACCAACAGCAATTCGTATTTTTTCGCCCGTTCGCAGAACGCATAGGCGTCCTCTTCCAAAGCCTTGACAAAGAGATAAAACGCACCGTCGGGATGAATGACGTCGTAACCGTAAGACACCAGCGCGTCATAGAAAAGATCGCGATTGGCCTTATAGACCGATATATCCGACGTCATGCCGATGCAGGCGGCGACGACGCGCTGCAACAGCGCGGGCGCGCAGACATAACCAAGGGACCTGCCCGCACCGCACACCGCGGCATAGACGATCTGCCAATCCTCCATGGCGGGGTTGACCGCAATGTAGCCGATGCGCTCGCCGGGGATGGAGAGAGATTTCGACCAGGAATAACATACCAGCGTATTTTTATAATAGTTCATCACATAGGGAACGACCGTTCCGGCATCATAGACCAGCTCACGATAAGGCTCGTCGGCAATGAGATAGATGTCCGTTCCGTATTCCTTCTGTTTTTCTTCGAGTACCGCCGCAAGTTTGCGCAGGACGTCCTCGCCGTATACCATGCCGCCGGGGTTATTGGGAGAATTGATGACGACCGCGCGGGTTTTTGCGGAGATCGCCTTTTCCAATGCGCCGAAATCGGGCAGAAGTTTTTCATCGGAGGGAAGCGCGGTCAGCGTACAGCCCGCGCCTTCGGCAAATACCTTGTACTCGGTGAAATAGGGCGCAAACGTGATGATCTCCTCCCCTGCCTTTGCCACGGCGTGCATGGAAATGGTCAGTGCCGCCGCCGCGCCGCAGGTCATGTACAGATTGTCGGCCGTAAGCGACGTTCCGAAATTGTCGTTGAGATAATCGGCGATCGTCTTTCTGACCCCCGCGTCGCCCTGTGCGGAAGTGTAACCGTGCAACAGAACCGACGGAGTTTCCCGCACGATGCGTTCGATGGCCTCGTTCACGCAATCGGGCGCGGGCACGGAAGGATTGCCGATGGAAAAATCGAACACGTTTTCCGCGCCGATTTCGGCGGAACGCTTCTTGGCATACTCGAAAATTTCGCGGATGACCGAACGTTTCTCGCCCAGCTCCCGCATCTTTGCATTGACCGTTTTCATCTTGTCTTTTATCTCCTTGAATGATTTTTTCGATTGATTTTTCTGTTCCCCGCCCTTCGTCCGTATCCGTTCAGACAGGCCCCATGCCCGCAACGAAAAGGAAAAACAGACCCCCTTTGCGGCTTTACCTCTTGACTTCGGCGTTGCCGTTGGAATTCATGAACGCTTCGATGTCCGCACAGGAAAGCGTGAACGCGTCGCCGTAAATGGTGTGTTTGAGCACCGACGTGTTCAGTCCGTATGACACGGCATAATCGGGATCGTCGTAATTCTTCAGAAGGCCGTGAATGACCCCCGAAGCAAACGCATCCCCACCGCCGATGCGGTCATAGATATTGAACCGCACGGGTGCCGTTCTGCCCGTCACCAGTTTTCCGTCCCGCACGGTAAAATAGTTTCCCGCCAGGGAATTTTCCGTCGCGGAATACACCACACGGTCGGTGCAGAACACGTATTGCAGGTGATACTTTTCGATCATCTTGCGCAACACGTCCCGCCGCTTGTCGGGCACGGAAGTGAGATCGGTCGTTTCGTCAAAGGGAATTTCCAGAAGGGTGTTGGCGTCCCAGTCGTTGCCGAACACCACGTCGGCATACTGTATAAATTCTTTGTATATCTCCCGCGCCTCTTCCACCGTCCAGAGCGTGGAGCGGTAATTGAAATCGAAACTGACGGTTGCGCCCGCCGCTTTCGCTTCCTTCACGGCGCGCAACGCCGCTTCGCGCACCCGTTCGCCGAGGGCGAGCGTGATGCCGCTGACGTGGAACCAGGCCGCATCCTTGAAGATTTTCTTCCAACGGAATTCCCGCAGTTCTATGCGCGTGATCGCCGAATGGCGACGGTTATAGATGACCTTGCTCGGCCTGCCGCCGAACCCCGTTTCCAGAAAATAAATGCCGATGGTCGTCGCACCGCGGGCAATGTATTGGGTATCCACGCCGTGCGAACGCAGGTGCGCGATGGCACCGTCGCCCAGCAGATTGGGGGGCAATTTGGTCAAAAAACAGGTCTGATGCCCCATATGCGAAAGCGCGATGGCGACGTTCGCTTCGCCGCCGCCGTAATTGACCAAAAAAGAATGGGTCTGATCGATGGTCGAATAATCGGGCGTCGACAACCGCAACATGATCTCGCCGAACGTGATGATTTTTTCCCGTGTTTCCAAAACAGCCTCCCTGCCGCGGCGGCAATCCCCTGCCGCGGGACTTATGATTCTATTATACCGCAGAATGCCGTCAAACTCGCACAAAGGCTCTCTTCGGTTTGGTTTCAATACAGTTCTATTATAGCGCAGAATGCCGTCAAGGTCAATCCCGTACAGAGAAAAAAGCGGAAAAAATAAATTTCCGCTTTTCGTTATGCCTTCATCCCTTTATTTTTTTGATTTCTTTTCGTTCTTTGTTTCCGTTTACGACAAAACTTTCTTTTTGTCCAAGCCGCCGTCCTTCGTTTCGTCCTTTTTTCCGGGCGCGTCGGGGGCGTCGGCGTCTTCCGCCTCCGAGGGATCGGATCCGTCAGACCCGTCAGATTCCGCCGTTTCACGCTTCTCTTTTTCGGCGCGGAGGAGATATACGGGCGTCAGAAAATTCAGAACGCCGTCGGCGACAAGCAACCCGCCGAGCAGGCCGACCATCAGGCGCGCCGCCTCGACGTTGTAGAATTTCAGAAGAAAGGCCGCGCCCGCATAACAGACGAGAATGAGCACGACGACCGTCCACCAAAGCGCATTATGCACGGACTTCTTGCGAACAAACGTCTGCAACTTGAAGGAAACGTCGATGACGACGAGAAACGCCGCCGCAGCAACGATATATTCCAGCGCGGTTTCCTTGCTGACGATGACAACCACGCCGCACAGAATCGCAAAGAGACACAGCACCATTCTGAGCCAGAATTTTACGCCCCGTCTTTTGTCCGTCAACGCAACGACGGCATTGAATGCCGCCGCCAGAAGGGTAAACCCGCCCAAAAGGTAACACATGACGGAGATCGCCTGCGATGAAAAAATAATGAAACATAACCCCAACACGATGAAACTGACGGCAAACAGGAGATATGCCAGAGGGAACCCCTTTTTTTCGCCATCGGCTTTCCCCGTCTTGTCCGATTTGATTTTCTGCAATTCAGGCATAGATATACGCCCCCCTTTGATTGAAAAATTTTCTCTCTTTCGAAAAATCCAAGCCGCATTATATCACAATCGGACGAGAAGGTCAAGCGGACGGGCGGCGGATATTTTTCCCAAAGAAAAAATCCGCCGCCCGCCGCAAAGCAAAGCGCGGATTTTTTACCTTATTTTTCCTTATACGACAAAAACCGACAAGGCATGCCCGCATCAAAGCATTCTTTTGAGAAATTTCCCCGTATAACTTTTTTCGTTGGCGGCGACCTCTTCGGGCGTACCCGTGCAGAGTACCGTGCCGCCGCCGTCGCCCCCTTCGGGGCCCAGATCGATGATGTGATCGGCCACCTTGATCACGTCGAGATTATGCTCGATGACCAAAACGGTGTTTCCGCCCGCACGCAAACGGAGCAAAATCTTCACGAGCTTGTCCACGTCGTAAGAGTGCAGTCCCGTGGTCGGTTCGTCCAGGATATAGAACGTCTTGCTCGTCGAACGTTTGGAAAGTTCGCTCGCCAGTTTGACGCGCTGCGCTTCGCCGCCCGAAAGCGTGGTCGCGCTCTGTCCGAGCTTGATGTAGCCGAGTCCCACCTCGTTGAGCGTGGAAAGTTTGTTATAGATGGAAGGCTGATTTTCAAAAAATTCGCACGCTTCCTCGATGGTCATGTCCAGCACGTCGGAAATGTTCTTGCCCTTATAGCGCACTTCCAAGGTTTCGCGGTTATACCGTTTTCCGTCGCACACCTCGCAAGGCACGAAAATATCGGGCAAAAAGTGCATTTCAATCTTGATGATGCCGTCGCCGAAACAGTGTTCGCACCGTCCGCCCGCGACATTGAAGGAAAACCGTCCCGACTTATATCCCCGCGCCCGCGCGTCGGGCGTGGCGGCGAAGAGGTCGCGGATGGCAGTGAACACGCCCGTATACGTCGCGGGGTTGCTCCGCGGCGTCCTGCCGATGGGCGACTGATCGATGGCGATGACCTTATCGAAATATTCCAATCCCTCGTAAGAGGCGAATTTTCCCATGGGCTGATGCGCACCGTTGAGTTTATTGGCAAGAATGGGATAAATGATCTCGTTGACCAGACTGGACTTACCGCTCCCCGAAACGCCCGTAACGGCGGTGAGCAATCCCACGGGAACGGATACGTCGATGCCTTTCAGGTTATTCTGCCGACACCCGCGCACGGTGAGATATCGCCCGTCGGGCGCGGTGCGCACGGCGGGAACTTCGATCTTTCTCCGCCCCGCCAAAAAGTCGCCCGTTATGGACATGGGTGCGTTCATAATGTCCTGTTGCGTTCCGCACGCGACCACTTCGCCGCCGTGGACGCCCGCTTTTGGTCCGATGTCCACAATGTAATCGGCGGCGCGGATGGTGTCCTCGTCATGCTCGACCACGATGAGGGTATTGCCGAGATCCCGCAGGCCTTGCAAAGAATGGAGCAACTTTTCGTTGTCCCGCTGGTGCAGTCCGATGCTCGGTTCGTCCAGAATGTACAAAACGCCCGTCAATGCGCTGCCGATCTGCGTGGCAAGACGGATGCGCTGGCTCTCCCCGCCCGAAAGCGTTCCCGCACTGCGGGAAAGGGTCAGATATTCCAACCCCACGTTTTTCAGAAAACCGATGCGACTGCGGATTTCTTTGAGGATGCTGTCGGCAATCATATGCTCGGTGGGCGTCAAAGACAGACCGCCGAGAAAATCGGACAGATTCTCTACCGACATATCGCAGACCTCGGCGATATTTTTGCCGCCGACATAGACGGAGAGCGCCTCTTTTTTCAATCTCTTCCCCTGACAGACGGGGCAAGGGCAGGTCGTCATGTAGCGTTCGATGTCGTATTTGACCCCTTCGCTGGACGTATTGTTATATCGTCGTTGGAGGCTGTTGACGAACCCCTCCCAAGTCATGTTGTAACTGCCCGAAAAAGAGTGCGTGGAATAGTTCAGACTGATCTTTTCCCCGTTGTTGCCGTACATGAGAATGTCATAGGCGCTCTTGGGCAGGTCCTTGACGGGCACGTCGAGGGAAAAACCGTAATGCTTGGCGAGCGCGGTGACATACATCATATTCGTCGAGTTGGAATCGAGCATCCAGCCGCTGGCATGGATCGCCCCTTCGCGCAGGCTCTTTGTTTTATCGGGACAGATCAGATCGGGATCGACCGTCTGTTTGAATCCCAGACCGAGGCACTCGGGACAGGCGCCGTAAGGCGTGTTGAAGGAGAAAATACGCGGCTCGATTTCCTCAATGGACACGCCGCAATCGGGGCAGGCGTACTTCGTGGAATAGAGCGTCTCCTCTTCGCCCGTATCGATCACCACCAGCCCGTCGGCGAGTTTGAGTGCCGTTTCCAGGCTCTCGGTGAGCCGCTTCAATACACCTTCCTTGACGACGAGCCGATCGACCACGACGGAAATGTTATGCTTGATGTTCTTGTCGAGCTTGATCTCTTCCTGCAAGTCGTAAATACTCCCGTCGATCTTGACCCTGCCGAACCCGCTCTTGCGGTAAGACGCCAGTTCCTTGGTATATTCTCCCTTCCTGCCGCGCACGACGGGCGCACTGACGAGGATACGCGTTTTTTCGGGCATGGCCATGACCTTATCGGCGATTTCATCCACCGTCTGACGGCGGATCTCCCTGCCGCACTCGGGACAGTGCGGTACGCCGACGCGCGCAAAGAGCAGACGGAAATAGTCATAGATTTCCGTTACCGTGCCCACCGTGGAACGGGGGTTGTGCGACGTCGTTTTCTGATCGATGGAGATGGCGGGCGACAGTCCGTCGATGAATTCCACGTCGGGTTTCTCCATCTGCCCCAAAAATTGCCGTGCATAGGAAGAAAGGCTCTCCATATACCGCCTTTGCCCCTCGGCAAAAATGGTATCGAAAGCAAGCGTGGATTTGCCGCTGCCCGACAGACCCGTGAACACCGTAAGTTTGTTGCGGGGAATGTGTACGTCGATGTCTTTTAAGTTATTCTCTTTCGCGCCTTTGACGAATATTTCTTCTTTCATGTTCCGTCCTTCTCATCCTTTCGGATTTATGCTTTCCAATTGATCTTTGCCGTTTTTCCTTTTTTCGCTTTTTATGCCTTCTGCCCTTTTGCCGCACGCACGAAGGCTTTCAGTTCTTCTTTGACTTCCGCGGGCAACGCGGATTTTTCCACGCCACGCAAAGCGCCTTCCAGCGCCGCCAGGCGATGATAACACGCCGACGGGTCATTCTCCAAAATCGCCAGCCAGGCCTTGCGCGCACCCGTTTCGCTCAACTGTTCAAAGTCGTGGATCCCCACCGCTTTCAGCTGACTTTCCAGCTTTTTGCCGATATTCGGCAGATCCGTCAGGCGGGAAGACGCCGCTTTTATGCCGTTCAGAAAAGCCATATCTTCCGACGATATATTGAAATCGGTCTGCGCGTTCTGCGCCATATATTCCCTGTGCGTGGTTTTGGGCAAAGGTAAAAGCCCTTTTTGCAAGAGATATTTCACGCACAATTGCGGTATGCTCACGCCGTATTTTTCCGCGACGGCGGCAATGCTCCCGTCGCGCAGAAGCCGACCCGTGGCAATGGGCGAATAGGCTTCGATGAGAATGCCCTCCGACCGACAATAGTCCGCCAACGCTTCGGGATAGTTGCCGATGTGCGCTTTGATCTGATTGACCTGCGGGCGTATCTTGCCTTTTACAAGGATATTTTCAATGTCGTCCTTTTGGAAATTAGAAACGCCGACGGCGCGCACCATGCCCGCGTCATACGCCTCTTCCATCGCACGCCAGACGGCGGCGTTCTCTTCATAATGCGGCTCCTTGCCGCCCGCGTGCATTTCGTCCCACGGTTTGGGCGCGTGAATGAGCAACAAATCCACATACCCCATGCCCAGATTTTCAAGTGATTTCGCAATGACTTCTTTGGCTCCCGCATACGTCTTGATTTCGGCGGGAATTTTGGTGGTAACGAATACTTCTTCCCGCGGCAGACCGCTCGCGCGGATCCCCCGCCCGACGCCCCGTTCATTGCCGTATGCCGCCGCGGTATCGATGTGCCGATAGCCCGTTTTCAGTGCGGAAAGCACCGTTTCTTCGGCAATCTCTTCGGGCAACTGCCAGGTGCCGAACCCGATTTTGGGAATCTTTACGCCGTTCGCCAATGTGTAAAATTCCTTCAGCTCACTCATGTTTTCCTCTCCTGTGATCGATTTTATTCTTTTCCGCGTTGCCGCGTAATTTTTCAATGCCCGGCCGTTCGCTTGCTTTTCGGTTGCCGTTTGGTTGCGTTTTGACTGCCGATTGATTACTGTTCAGTTGCCGCCCCCCCCGCGGCAGGGAAAGGAAAAGACGTTAAACGTGCAGACGTTCAGAGCAGAAAGCGCAACGGTCAATGGCGCAAGCGGGCGCGGAGCTGTGCGATGGTGTCGCGGATCTCGATGGCGCGCTCGAAATCGAGCTGTGCGGAAGCGACTTTCATGAGCGCTTTCAGCTTTTCGATCTCCGCAGGGATATCCTTCACGGACATATCTTCCCCCGCCTTCTTTTTTCGCGTGATGGACAGGGTGGACTTGACTTCCTTGATGATCGTTTTCGGCGTGATGCCGTGCGCCTTATTATACTCGTCCTGTACCTTGCGGCGGCGTTCCGTTTCGCCGATGGCGCGGCGCATGGAATCGGTGATCGTGTCGGCATACATGACGACGCGGCCTTCGGCATTGCGCGCCGCGCGGCCGATGGTCTGCACCAAGGACGTTTCGCTGCGCAAAAAACCCTCCTTATCGGCGTCGAGAATGGCGACCAGCCGCACTTCGGGCAAATCCAGCCCCTCACGGAGCAGGTTAATGCCGCAAAGTACGTCGAATTCTCCGCTTCTGAGCCCGTTCACGATGTCGATACGCTCTAATGCATCGATGTCCGAATGCATATATTTGACTTTTACGCCGTGTTCTTTGAGGTAATCGGTCAACTCTTCGCTCATGCGTTTGGTCAGCGTGGTGACAAGCACCCTGCCGCCCGCAGGCACGACGGTGTTGATTTCGGACAACAGATCGTCGATCTGCCCCTTGGTCGGCCGCACGGTAACGGGGGGATCGAGAAGTCCCGTCGGACGGATGAGCTGTTCCACGATGTTCCCCGCCTCGCCGAGTTCGTACGGCGCGGGCGTCGCGGATACGCAAATGAGCTGCGGAATGCGCTCGTCGAATTCTTCAAACTTCAGCGGACGGTTGTCGTAAGCCGATTTCATGCGAAATCCGTATTCGACCAGATTTTTTTTGCGGGAAAGATCGCCGTGATACATGGCGCGGATCTGCGGAATGGTCATATGACTCTCGTCGATGAATACCAGAAACTCCCCTTTGGGGAAATAATCGAGCAGGGTAAAGGAAGGTTCGCCCGGGTTCCTGCCGTCAAAATAGCGGGAATAATTTTCGATGCCCGAACAATATCCGATCTCCCTGATCATTTCCAGGTCATGGTTGGTGCGCTGAGAGAGCCGCTGGGCTTCCAGAAGTTTCCCTTCGGCGCGGAAGGCTTCCACTTCGTCTTCCAGATCGCGGGCGATGAGCGCAAGCGAGGAGGCGAGTTTTTCACTGCCCACGGCATAATGACTGGCAGGAAAGACGACGGCGTGTTTGAGTTCGCTGACGATCTTCCCCGTCAAAGCATCCTCTTCGAAAATGCGGTCGATCTCGTCGCCGAAAAATTCCACGCGGATAGCGATCTCCGAGTTAGAAGCGGGGAAAATTTCCAAAATATCCCCGTGCGCGCGGAACGTGGAGCGTTTGAAGTCCATGTCGTTACGCGTATACTGCAGTTCGGTGAGCCGCCGCATGAGCTCGTCCCGTTCGATTTCCATACCCGGACGAAGGGAGATACTCAGGCGGAAATACTCTTCGGGCGCGCCCAATCCGTAAATACAGGACACCGACGAAACCACGATGACGTCTTTCCGTTCGCCCAGCGAACAGGTCGTGGAGTTGCGGAGTTTATCGATTTCGTCGTTCAGGCTCAGGTCCTTTTCAATATAGGTATCGGTGGAGGGAATGTAGCTCTCGGGCTGATAATAATCGTAATAAGAAACAAAATATTCCACGCGATTTTCGGGGAAAAACTCCCTGAATTCGTTGCAGAGTTGCGCGGCCAGCGTCTTGTTATGCGCGATGACCAGCGTGGGCTTGCCCACGTTTTTGATGACGTTCGCCATGGTGAAGGTCTTGCCGCTGCCCGTAACGCCCAAAAGCACCTGCGTGCGCACGCCGTCCAAAACGCCCTGCGTCAGTTTTTCGATTGCCTGCGGCTGATCGCCCGTCGGCTGAAATTTGGAATGAAGCCTGAATTCCATATTTCTCTCCGTAAACAAACTTTTTTCTCCTGTATTATACCGCGTATACACAAAAAAAGCAATTGTTTGCAGGATAAAAAAGCAAACAATTGTTCAGGAAAAAATAACCCGCAAAAGAAGTCCCACGAGAAAAGAGAGCACCGCGCCCGCCACTGCCAATCCGACTCTGAAGGCAATGTTGCGCTTCTCCTGTAAACTTTCCCGCCGATAAGTATATCCGCCCGGACGCAAGGTGATGACGTATACGGGTTCCCCTTTACGGTCCGACAAGATGACGTCTAAATATCCGTCCGCCTGCAGGGCGTGCAAAATGTCCTGCAATTCCGACTCGTCGGGCCGCTCCTTGGCAGCAAACTGCTGCAGAATGTCCCACGGCATACAGAGGCAACCGCCCTCTCTTTCGCACAGTTCGTATACCCTGTCCATGACCTTTTTTTCTCGTTTATTCAGCATATCCTTTAACCGATGAGCGCAGTCAACATCGCCACCATGCCCGCGCCGAGCGCCGCGCCCGCGAAAGCGGCGACGAACGATGCAAAAAACGATGCAACGAGCGTTTTTCTGAATTTCTCGGCCGCCTCTGCGCGCGAAGCGGCCGCGTTTTCGGAGTATACCTTCCCCGCGGGAAGAGACTGAAAGCAATAGACGCCGCGGGATTTGTCGGCATAGCGAATGTCGATATAGCCGTTTTCTTGCAGGCAGGAGAGCATCTCATCAAGCCCTTCCGACGACGGGGCAAGCGCAGGGGAAAATGTGCCGAGCAACTCCTCTCTGTCCGCAATCTTATACGTATTTTCCGCGCACAGCGAATTGATCTTTTCCAATAAAAGCGCCGTCCGAGCGTCGAGCACCGCAAATTCCCCTCTTCGACTTTTTGTTCTTACTATGCGCTTTTTCGGGGGATTTTATACCCGTGCATGCGCATCAAAAGCATACAAAGGTCGGACATGCCTGTAAAAATATTCGTTATAAAAAAGTACGGAGCGGGTCCGAAAAAAAAGAAAAACGGAAACAAACGAAATATATACGCGAAAAACGACGACAACAATAAAGCAGCCCCGCCTGCCCGCCGCTTCAAGCGGCGGGCAGGCGGGGCTGTCAAAACATCAAAATTGCAAAATGGTTTCGACAAATCCTTTGACAAGGTTACAGAATGGCCTCGACAAACTCCTCGGCGTCGAACAGCGCAAGGTCCTCCATCTTTTCGCCCGTACCGACAAACACGACGGGAATGTGCAGATCGCCGCAAAGGGAGATGACGAACCCGCCCTTGGCCGTGCCGTCCAGCTTGGTCAGCACGACGCCGTCGAGATCGACCGCCTCGTTGAACACCCTCGCCTGCGTCACGGCATTCTGCCCCGTCGTCGCATCGAGCACAAGGAATTTATAGAACGCCGCCTGCGGATATTCCCGCTCGACGACGCGGTGCATTTTTTTGAGCTCGTTCATGAGGTTATCCTTGACGTGCAACCGCCCCGCAGTGTCCACGATGACCACGTCGGTGCCGCGCGCCTTGGCGGAAGACACGGCGTCATAGACGACGGCGGAGGGATCGCTCCCCTCTTCGTGCTTGACGATGCGCACCTTGGCTCTGTCCGCCCATACCGAAAGCTGATCGCTTGCCGCCGCACGGAAGGTGTCCGCCGCGGCAACGGTAACGCTCTTATGCTGCCGCGTGAAATAGCTTGCAAGTTTCCCGATGGTCGTCGTCTTGCCCACGCCGTTCACCCCCACGAGCATGATGACGCAAGGGTATTTTATTTCGGGCACGGGTACTTCTTCCAGGATGTCCTGCATGATGTCCTTCAACAGGTCGGTGACGTAATCGGCGTCCCTGATCTTTCCTTCGATCGCCTCTTCCTTGACCTGTTCGACGACCTCCTCGGCCATGGTAACGGACACATCCGCGCCGATGAGGATCTCTTCCAGTTCGTCATAGAACTCGTCGCCGAGCTTGTTGCGCGAAAAGAGCATGCGCAATTTCCCCGCAACGTTGTCTTTGGTCTTTTTGAGTGCGGCGAACAGATTGCCGAACAGTCCCATAATTTTCTTACTCCTTCAAAAAAAAACTATATTTTTGCGTCCCGCGTATCCGTTCTCGCGCCGGTGCATTTGTGCTTCGCCGCAAAGCGGGCACGACACGGACGCCGCGTCATTGCACGGTATCGCCGCCCAAACGGGCTTCGACTTCGGAGAGTTTGACGGATACGATCTTGGATACGCCCTTCTCCTCCATGGTAACGCCGAACAGGGAATCGGCCTGATTCATGGTCGGTTTACGATGCGTGATGACGATGAACTGCGTCTCCTTGGAGAACTTTTTCAGATAGCGCGCAAAGCGGTCGACATTGGCGTCGTCGAGCGCGGCTTCGATCTCGTCGAGAATACAGAAGGGCATCGGGTTGCTCTTCAAAATGGCGAACAGAATGGCAATGGCGGTCAGTGCCTGTTCGCCGCCCGACAGCAGGGAAATCTTGGTGAGCTTCTTGCCCGGAGGGCAGGCGTTGATTTCCACGCCCGCGTCCAGCGGGTCTTCGCAATCGGTATAGTCGAGTTGCAACTCGGCCTTACCGCCGCCGAACAGCTCCTTGAAGATATACATGAAGTTTTCGTTGATGGTGTTGAATCCCGCATCGAACCGTTCGCGCATATCGGCCTTGATCTCTTCGAGCAATTGCCGCGCGTCGGCGATGGCCTTCTCCACGTCGTCGCGCTGTACGGTCATTTCGTCATAGCGCGCTTTCAATGCCTCATAATCCTCCAACGCATTGGCGTTGACGGGACCCAAGGCGGTGATTTTCCGCTTTAATGTGGTTATCTCGTTGGCCGAACCGGCGATGTCGTAATCCGGATCGCGCAGGGGCAGACAGTCCTCGTAAGAGAGGGAATATGCCTCTTCGATGCGCTGACGGAGGTTTTCGAGGTTGGTTTCGATGCGGCCGACCTCCACTTCGCACTTGCCGCGGCGGGCGGTCGCTTCGTTGATCTTTTCCTGCACGCCGGCCTGACGGGTTTCCAATTCGATCTGACGGAGATTGATCTGCTGTTTTTCTTCGCCCGCGCGCTCGATCTCGGCGCGGAGCCTGTCCACCGTCTCCTGCTCCTCTTTGGTCAGTGCCTGCCGCTCGGCTTCGCGGTCCCAACGCACGATTTCCTTTTCATATTCGGCGATCTCGCCCTTTTGCCGTTCGATGGCGGCATAGAGATCGGCGCGTTCGCCCTTCAGACGTATAACGGTCTGCTCATCGCTCTCCAGCCCGCCCGCAACGGAAGCGGCTTCAACCTGCAGGGCGTTGTATTTCTCCTGCAAACCCTGCCGCGCCGCGCGGCGTTCTTCGCTTTCGCGACGTTTCTTGTCCCGTTCCTCATCCGCGGCCACGCGGATCTTTTCGAGGACTTTTTCGCTTTCGGAACTCGCCTGCGCCTCGTCGGTGAGCGTGTTTTCCTTCTGTTTGAGCTCGTTGAGTACGCCGTGATAGACGGTGATATTCCCTTCCACTTCGCCGACGAGCTGTTGCAGGGAAGCCTCCTGCTGTCTGACGGTGGCAAGATCGGTCGCCGCCGATTGAAAGCGGGTGCGCAATTCTTCGAGTTTCCCCTGCGCCGCCGCGCGCGCCGCCGCGCAAGCGGCCAGTTCTTCGCGCAAACGCGCCGCTTCCTTTTGACGGGAACGGATCTCCTCTTCGCACTGTTTGATGAGCCGTTCGTTCTGCAACAGGTTGCCCGCATCCTTCTTGCGCGAACCGCCCGTCATGGCACCGCTGGTGGCGATGATGTCCCCTTCCAGCGTGACGATTTTGAAGGCATGCGCATATTTGCGGGCGATGCGCACCGCATTGTCGTTGTTGTCACAGACCAACGTGTTCCCCAAAAGGTTTTTGATGACGGGGGCATAATATTCGTCATACTTGACGATGCGGTCGGCAAGCCCCAACGCGCCCGGTTCGGAGAGCGCGCGTTCGACGTCGCGGCTGTCGTACTTGGGACGCATGGAATCGACGGGCAGGAAAGTCACCACGCCGATGTTGTTGCGTTTCAAAAATGCGATGAGGTCCTTTGCGTGTTCGCTGGTCGCGGTCACGATGTTCTGCATCGCGCCGCCGAACAGCGTTTCGATGGCGAGTTCGTATTTGCTTTCGCAACTCACGATGTCCGCGATCATGCCGCGGATACGCTTGTTCACCTCGGGATTGGTTTTTGCCGCCGCCAACAGACGGCGGACGGAATCTTTATAACCCTCAAAGCGGTTTTTGAGCCCCACATACAGATCGAGGGAATTTTCCACGCTTTCGATGCGTGCATTGCAGGCATGGATATCGTTGTTCAGGCGGTCATACTTTTCTTCCTGCGCCTTGACGGCAGCGGTTTGCTTGGCCAGCACTTCGTCCGCGGAAGAGACGATCGCGGTGATCTTTTTGATCTTTTCCGCGCAGATGTCGAGTTCGCCGCGCAAGCCGTCCCGACGTCTTTCTTCCTTCTCGATGGCGGCGCGCACTTCCTCCATGCGCTCCGCCACGGCCGCTTTCTTCGCCGAAAGGCTGCCCATATTCTCCTTGAGCTGGGACAGGTTCTCCAAGGACGACAGCTCGCGCACGCGGTCCTGCATGACGTCCTTTTCGTAAGAAGCGATCTCCTCGTCGATCGCCGCTATTTTGCGGGAAAGCGCCGCGCTTTCCGCCTTGATCTCCTCGGCGCGTTTGCGCTTTTGCGCGATCGATCTTTCGCATTCTTCCAAGGCATGCCCTATCTCTTCAATGCGTTCCTTGCAAGATGCGATATCCGCCTTCGCACCTTCGAGTTTGTCGCGGAAGGCGTTCGCCTTCTCCTTATAGAGACGGGCGTTGCCGCTCTTTTCGGTGTTGCCGACGGTGTACTGCAAAAGTTTCTCGTTGAGTTGAGACAGCCGTCTGTCCGCCGCGTCGAGTTCTTCGCGGTGACGGTCGCGCTCCTGCAATATATCGGCGATTTCGCCGTTAAAACGCGAAATTTCCCCGCTGAGCCGATCCATTTCGCGAGTGTAACGGCCCTTTTCCGTTTCGGCGTTTTCGCGGCGGAATATGTAAGCGTTGACCTCGTGGTATTTGAGCTCTCCTGCATATTCGTTGTACTTCGCCGCCGTTTCGGCCTGTTTGGCAAGGGGGGTGAGCTGGCGTTCGGCCTCGGCCATGCGCTGTTTGTAGACGGCGAGGTTGTCCTCGGAGGCTTCGAGCTTTCTCTCCACTTCCAGTTTGCGCTGTTTGTGGATCATGATGCCCGTCGCTTCCTCAAAAATGGTGCGGCGGTCCTCGGGTTTGGAGTTCATGATCTGCGCAACCTTGCCCTGTCCGATGATGGAATAGCCCTCCTTACCGATGCCCACGCCGTGCAGAAGGGCCACAATGTCGCGCAAGCGGCATTTCTGACGGTTGAGGAGGTATTCGCTTTCGCCGCTGCGGTAGAGCCGTCTGGTCATCGCCACTTCGCCGTAATCGATGTCAAAGAGTTTGGAGGCATTGTCGAAGGTGAGCGTGACTTCGCAAAAGGAAAGCGAACGGCGCTTTTGCGTGCCGTTGAAAATGACGTCCTGCATGCTGGAACCGCGCAACGTCTTGGCGGACTGCTCGCCGAGTACCCAACGCACCGCGTCGGCAACGTTGGACTTGCCGCATCCGTTCGGTCCGACGATACAGGTCACGCCGTCCTGAAATGGAATTGTCGTCTTGTCGGCGAACGATTTGAAGCCGACAAGCTGCATCTCTTTCAAATTCAATTTATTGTACCTGTTCCTTCTCTAACCTTTCAAGAATTTTCTTTGCGGCAACCTGTTGGGCGGCGGCCTTACTGCCGCCCTCGCCTGTCTCTTCGATCCCTTGCGCGATCACGCGCGCGCGATATACGGGACGATGATCGGGCCCGCTCTTTTCGGGATCGGGATATTCCGCCCGCGGCAATCCTCTGCCTTGCAGATACTCCTGCAACCGGCTCTTGTAATCCTTTTTCGCCGCGCCGGTTTCGGCACGGCGGGCGAGCAATTCCGCGCGAATGAGTTTTTCACGGACAAACGCCTTCGCCGCGGGCATGCCGCCGTCGAGATAGATCCCCGCCGCCAACGCTTCAAACAAGCTCGCAACGGGTTTTTTGCCGAGATTTTCTTTTTTGCCCGAAAAAATGAAATAGCGGTGCAGACCCAAACGCTCCGCCGCGGGGCGCAGAACGTCGTTGGCGACAAACTTCTTGCGCCATTCCGTCATATCCCCTTCGTCCTCCCCCGAACGGCGGTACAGCTCTTCGGACACGCAAAGTTCGATGACGGCGTCGCCGAGAAATTCCAGACGCTCGTTGTTGTTTTCCGCGGAAACGGACGAATGCGTGAAACAGCGGCGGAGCAGTTGCCGGTCGGAAAAGGCATAGCCTATGATCTCTTCGATCTCGTCAAGCTCCGCATCGGTCAGCGTCTTTTTTTCAAGCATTTTCTTCGCGGCACGCCGCCTCGATGGCGGGCAGGTCGACCGAGGAGAGCATCTGTTCGATGGTCTCGGTCAGATGATTGCAATGCGCCTCCGCCGCTTTGAGCACGGACGCGCAGATCGTCCGTCCCTTGGACGAACCGTGCGATTTGATGACGATCTTTTTGAGCCCCAAAAATACCGAACCGCCGTACTTATGATAATCGAGCATGGACTTGAGCGTTCCCAACGTCCCCCAGGCAAAGAGCGCGCCGAGCTTGGTGAAGATGTTCTTCGTCGCCGCGTTCTTGATGACCGTCTGCACGGTCTTGCCGCACCCCTCGATGGCTTTGAGCGCGGTGTTGCCGCTGAACCCGTCCGATACGATGACGTCGTAATCGCCGTACATCAGTTCGCGGCCTTCCACGTTCCCCGCAAAATTGACGCATTCCATGTTGGACAAGATGCGGTACGCCGCTCTATGTACCTCGTCCCCCTTATGCGCTTCCGCGCCGTTGTTGAGAAGTCCCACTTTGGGCTTTGCAACGCCGAACGCCGCTTTGGCATAGGCCGACGCCATGATGGCGAAATGCGCGAAATGGATGGGCTTGCAGTCGAGGTTGGCGCCGCAGTCGCAAAGGAGCGTCTGCCCGCCGTTGACGTTGGGCAGCGCGGGACAGAGTGCGGGACGGGAAATGCCCTTGATCCTGCCGATCATGAAAATGCCGCCGGCGAGCGTTGCGCCCGTCGAGCCCGCCGTGACCAGCGCCACCGCTTCGGGGTCGCGCTTGAGCCGCTCAAAGGCGACGGTCAAAGAGCTGTCCGTCTTGGTACGGATGGCCTTCGTGGGTACGTCGTCGTTGGTGATGACCTCGGTGCAGTGCACAACTTCCATGCGGGAGGAATCGTATTGGTATTTGGCGAGCTCCGCGTCGAGCAACGCCTTGTCCCCCGTCAGGATAATGGCGATGTCGTCGCGCGCCGCAAGGGACTGCACCGCGCCCTTGACAATTTCCGCCGGGGCGTTGTCCCCGCCCATTCCGTCGATCACAATCTTCATCATATTGTTCTTTTTCTCCTTCGGATTCCCGCGTCGCGGGAAGAGCTGACGTGCTTTGCGCGGACGGAGCAGCAAAAAAAGTCTGCTTTCCGCACACAACGCACAAGCGCATTTACGCTCTTATCATTATACCATCTTTCCATAAAAATTTCAATCGTTTTGCACAACTTTCCCAAAGGAATTGCCTGTTTCGCCTCCGCCTTCCGTCTGCTCGCCGCCTTGCGTCCCGTCTTCCGGCAAAAGGGGACATTCTTCGCGCTTTTTCTGCAATTTCCCCTGCACCCAGGCATAGGTATCGCGGCGCAGACGAACGCTTTTCAGGCGCTTGCCGCGGCGGTAACAGACCAGATAGCTCTCGCTTTTAAGTCCGTTCTTTTCGCGGCGCAGAACGCAGTCCTCTTCCCCCTCGACCTCTTCGGCGGGCGGCGGCGGCAAAATGCGCAGAACGGCGCTCTCCGTGCGGTACTCATATCCCGTTTCGCGCCCGTAAATTTCCGCGGTAATGCTGTTCTCGTCCGCATACATGCGGATAACCGCGAGCGCTCCCGACGGATTGGTGAACCGCAGATCGCTCGATGAAGAAACCATGGCGTCCAAAGAAGGCCGCACATACCCCACCTGCAAAGAATGCGGATGCGCCTCTTCGATCTTCATGCCCGCGAGCAGGGCGGCATTGTACAGCGTGGTGCTGACCTGACAGACCCCGCCACCCGTACCTTTGGTAAATTTTCCGTCAAAAATAACGGGTGCTTCCTGAAATCCCCGCGCCGCGGTGCGTTTGCCGACGCGGCGATTGAACGAAAATTCCTCCCCCGCCGCCAGGCGGCAACCGTCGATCAGCTTTCCCGCCAGACGTATATTGTGCGAACGCGGAAGATTTTTTCCGTCGAATTTGGTCGTAAAGCGGCTCAAAAGCACTTCTTCCTTCTTCCCGCCGAACGCCCTTTCGGGTAACGGAGAAAAGGAAAGAGAACAGACCCTTTCCGCCATCCCCGCCATCTCCGCCGTCTCCGCCGCCACCGACACGGCAGGTTTTTCCCCGAAAGGAAAAATCAGGCAGAATAAAAACAAAAAAGCGACCGCCGTGCCCGCGAACGCTTTCTTTTTTTCTTTCTTTTTGAATCCCTTTATTTTTTGGCATGCCCCCTTGCTAAATTGCAAGAAGTTTTCCGTATATTCCCTGTCTCCCCTTTTCACTTTTTTTACTTCGCCCCCTTTGCCTTTCAAAACGGAAAATGCACGGCGCGCAGAAACGCCTCATCCGGTTCAAAAAAAGGCTCGCCGACCGTACGAGTGCCGCCGTCGCGGTGAAAATCGCTCCCGCCCGTTTCCAACAGGCCCAGTCGGTTGCAGATCGCGCGGTAATACGCCGTTTCCTGTACAGTATGCGTGGGGTAATTGCATTCTATACCGTCCAATCCCCTCTCTTTCAGCCGCCCGATGAGCTTTTCCCTCTCTTCAAAGGGAAGAATTATCCTGCCCGGATGCGCAAGGCATGCCACGCCGCCGAGAGCATGAAGCATCTCCACCGCCTCGAAAGGGGTGGGTCTGCCGACATAGGAATATGTCGGGGAATCGGGCTGAAAACAGTCGAGGAACGCCTCTTTGACGGTGGGATAAATTCCCTTTTTTACGAGCGCGAGCACAATGTGCATGGTGTGGGGCGGCACGTCCTCCTGCCGCTCGGCAAGCACTTCTTCCCTTGTGAGAAAAATATTTTTATACCGTTTCAGCCGTTCCAGTACGTCGTCAAGGCGTTCATACGCCAGACGTTCCCGCTCCTTTTGCATGGCGGCGCACAGCGGCGTATCCGCGGCGTAGCCGTACCCCGTGATATGCACTTTCGTTTTTCCCGCATAGGCGGAAATTTCCACGCCCGTGAGATAGTGTACGCCCGCGGCGGCAAACGCCGCGCGTTTTTCCTTGTCTCCCGCAAAATTATCGTGATCGGTCAAAGAGGCAAATCGGACGCCGTTTTGACGGCAGATTTCCGCCAGCTCCGCAGGCGTGTGTTGTCCGTCCGAATAGACGGAATGTATGTGCAGGTCGGCTTTCATTTTATTTTACGATCTTTCCTCCCGCGATGCGTATTTTTTTGCAATCCTTGCCATAGAGCACCCGTTCGGCGTGCGTGCAGGTGATGATCGTCTGAATCCCCTGCAATTTGGAAACGAGCTTTTTGCGGCGGGGCAAATCCAGCTCGCTCATCACGTCGTCGAGAATGAGCACGGGATATTCGCCCGCGCGTTCTTTGAAAATTTCCAGTTCCGCAAGTTTGAGCGAAAGCGCCGCCGTGCGCGCCTGCCCCTGCGACGCATACCCCTTTGCGTCCAGTTCCCCGATCAGAATTTTCAGATCGTCGCGGTGCGGTCCCACGGTGGTAAAGCCCAGCCTCAAATCCTTCTCGTATGCCCCGCTCATCTCCCGCAGAAGCCGCGCGGCGACCTCCTCTTCATTGCCCTGATACGTCCTGTCCATGCCCAGAGATAAGGCCTCGGCGCCGTCGGTAAGATAAGCGTGTGCTTCGGCGGCGAGCGGCGCCAGCCGCGCCACGAATTCCGCCCGCGCGCACGCCACGCGGGCGGCATACAGGCAGAGCTGTTCGTCCCAGACGGGCAGGGTCTCCAATACCAGAGAAACGTCGCGGTTTTTCAACAGCGCGTTGCGCTGTTCGAGAATTTTGTTGCAGCGCAAAAGCGCGGTGTAATATCCCCTCGAAAGTTGCGAAAGCGAAAGATTGAGAAACCGCCTCCTCTCGTCCGGTCCGTCCTGAATGAGCCGCAACTCCCCCGGGGAGAAAAAGACGCTGTTGACGTTGCCCAGAAGATCGGCGTTTTTAGAGATTTTAGACCCGTTGATGCGGATTTCCCGGGAATTTTCGCCGATATCCGCCTCGATGGAGACGTCCCCGAAACGATTGGAGGCAACGGCCGCAATGCGCGCCCGATCCGCCCCCGAACGGATGAGCTGGCGGTCGTGGCGGATGCGCAGGGAAGAGCCCGTGCAGAGATAGAAGACGGCCTCCGCGCAATTGGTCTTGCCCTGCGCGTTCTTGCCGAACAGCACGTTGAGCCCGGGAGAAAATTCAAACTCCTCCTCCTCGTAATTTCTGAAATTTTTAAGAGATAATTTTTTTATTTGCATAATCTCGAAACGGAGGGCAAAAATACTTTCTTTTCGCTGAAAATTGTATTATAATGAATACTACGGCTATACTGAACGATAACACGTTCATTATAGCACGTTCGAAGGAAAAACGCAAAAACTTTTGAGAGGGAAAACATGACCGAAAAGACGCAAATCGATTTTATCTGGAAAAAAATCAGCGAAAAAGCGCAAAAACTCATTCCGCAGATGACCTATTCGACCTATGTCGAACCCATCGTGCCCGTGGATATCGCGGGGCGGAAGATCGTTTTGCGCGTCGTTTCGGAAATGGGCGCGGACATCCTCATGAAGAAGTACGCCGATCAGATCAAAGAGGCCGTCGTGCAGTCGGGCGCGGGACTGAACGGATTCATCTTCGTGGTGGACGGCAGTAGCGTTTACACCATGGAAAATGCCGCCGCCGAAGAGGACGACTTTGAGCCGCTTCCCATCGACAAACGCTTTACCTTTGATTCCTTCGTTCCCGGCCCCTCCAATAAATTCGTCTATGCCGCGGCGAAAGCCGTCGCCGAAAACCCCGGGACGTCCTTCAACCCCCTGTTCATTTACGGCAGCACGGGACTGGGAAAAACACACCTGATGCAGGCAATCGCCAACGATATCCGCGAAAAGAAGCCGTCTTTGAAAGTGCTCTATACCACCTGCGAAAAGTTCCTGAACGAAGTCATCGACAATATGCTCACCAAAAACGGCGGGCGTGACCGCGACGCGCTCTTCCGCGCGCACTACCGCAACGCCGACGTATTGCTCGTGGACGACATTCAGTTCATCTCCAAAAAAATCGCCGTACAGGAAGCCTTCTTCCATACTTTCAACGAGCTGTTTGCACAGAACAAACAGATCATCATTTCTTCCGACCGTCCGCCGAAAGAGATCGCCGCGCTTGAGGACAGGCTGCGCACCCGTTTCGAAGGCGGGCTGACCGCCGACATTCAGCCGCCCGATCTGGAGACAAAAATCGCCATCTTAAAGCGCAAAGCGCTCGAAAAAAAGTGCGTGCTGCCCGAAGAAGTTCTGGAATTCCTGGCCAAGGACTCGGGGACGGACGTGCGCACGCTGGAAGGCAGACTCACCAAACTGCTCTTTGCGGCAAAACTGCACGAAGAACCCATCTCCCTGCGGCTGGCAAAACTGGCATTGAGCGAAGCCGTGCCCGAAGAACAGGAAACGGTTACCCCCGAAGCGGTCATCAAGAGCGTATGCTCCTATTATAAAATTTCCAAATCCGACCTTCTGGGAAAAAACAAAAAGCAGGAAATCGTCCGCGCGCGGCAGATCTGTGCCTATCTCATGTGCGAAATGCTCTCGCTCCCCCTCGTCAACGTCGGAAAGCTCCTCGCCCGCGACCATGCGACGATCATCCATTCCCGAGACAAAATCGCCGACTTTATCAAGGTAAACGACCGCGTGGCAAAGGACGTCGACGACATCAAAAATATCATTCTGAAACAATAACCAACTCTTTTTTTATGCGGACCATGCCCGCATGAAAGGATATCTCCGCGCAAAAATACGCAAAGCGTCGTCCGCGGCGCGGCAAGCGCCAGAAAACGGGCGCCAAGGGATATTCCCCTACGGAATTTTCCCCTTTCAAAGAAAAAACAAAAGGGCGGCGACGCCCTTTTTTCAAAAAAGGAAAGAACACATGCTCGAAGAGTCGAAAGACAACTATATCATCGGCGAATATCAGGCGGCCGTCATCGGCGCGGGACACGCGGGATGCGAAGCCGCTCTCGCGCTCGCAAGGACGGGAATATCGACCGTCATGCTGACCATGAACCTCGATTCCGTCGGATTCATGCCCTGCAACCCCTCCATCGGCGGCACGGCAAAGGGGCATCTCGTACGCGAAATCGACGCGCTCGGCGGGGAAATGGGTCTGAACGCCGACAAGACCGCCCTGCAGATCCGCATGCTGAACGTCGGAAAGGGTGCGGCGGTGCAGTCCCTGCGCGCGCAATCGGACAAAAACGCCTATCACCGCGAAATGAAGCGCACGCTGGAATCGTGCGAAAACCTGCGTATTTTACAAGCGGAAGCCGCCGAAATCCTCACGGAAAACGGCGTCGTAACGGGCGTAAAGACGGCATTCGGCGGCATCGTCCGCTGCCGCGCGGTCGTGGTCTGCACGGGCGTATATCTCAATTCCGAAACCATCACGGGCGATTTCATTCAGAAAACGGGTCCCAACGGATTTCAGCGAGCCTCTCACCTCACGGACAGCTTGCGGCGGCTCGGGTTCAGGATCATGCGGTTCAAGACGGGCACGCCCGCGCGCGTGGACGGCAGAACGGTACATTTCGAGAAATGCGAGGTGCAGCGGGGCGACGACGACATCTATCCCTTTTCCTTCCTCACCGAAAAACTGCCCGAAAACCGCGCGGTCTGTCACCTCACCTATACAAACGAAAAGACACACGAGATCATTCTTTCCAATCTGGAACGCTCCCCCCTCTACAACGGCACCATTCTTTCGACGGGACCGCGCTACTGCCCGTCCATCGAAACCAAAGTCGTACGCTTCCGCGACAAGGCGAGACATCAACTTTTCTTAGAGCCCGAAGGCGCAGACACAAGCGAGATTTACGTGCAGGGCATGTCCTCATCCATGCCCCACGACGTGCAGGAAAAAATGTATCGCTCCGTGGCGGGATTGGAGGACTGTCTGTTCACCCGCTATGCCTATGCCATCGAATACGATTGCATCGATGCCCTCGACATCCTGCCTACCCTTGAATATAAAAAAGTAAAGGGACTCTACACCGCGGGACAGATCAACGGCACGAGCGGCTATGAAGAGGCCGCCGCACAGGGATTGATGGCGGGACTGAACGCCTCGCTCGCCCTGCGCGGCAAACCGCCCCTCGTGCTCCGCCGCGATCAGGCTTACATCGGCGTGCTCATCGACGATCTGGTCACCAAGGGTACGGACGAGCCCTACCGCATGATGACCTCCCGCGCCGAACATCGCATTTTCCTGCGGCAGGACAACGCCGATTTTCGCTTGACACAGATCGGCTATGATTGCGGACTGGTAACGGAAAAGAGATATGCCGCTTACAGAAAACGCAAAGCACAATATGAAGAGATCCTGCGCGCGCTGAACGAGCGCATCTCCCCCAAAGCGGCGGACGCATTCGTCGAAAAGTACGGATTCGGCAAACTGACGGGCGGCATATCCTACGCCGAAATGCTCCGACGCGGCATCCCGCTCAAAGACGTCCGCAATGCCTTCGGCATACTCGACGGCTATCCCGTCGACATCCTGCAGACGGCGGAAATCGCCGTGCGGTACGAAGGATATCTCAAACAGGGATACGAACAGATCGAACGGGCCAAGAAATTGGAAGACAAGCTGTTGCCGACTGATATCGACTATCTTTCCTTGGAAGGGCTGCGGTTGGAAGCGCGGGAAAAACTCGACAAAATTCGCCCCCTCAACCTCGGTCAGGCGGGCCGCATTTCGGGCGTCAGTCCCGCGGACATCGCCGTTCTGATGGTCTGGCTCTCCACGCATAAAGCATAACGCACTCCCCTCGAAAGGCAATGGTTCGGGCATAGGCAAAATCAAACTTCACATTTCCCTGCAAACCCTGTCGGGCGCGGCGAGAACTCTCGCCGCGCCCGATATTTTTTATATGATTTTACAAAAAAATACCTTCACGGACAAAAGACGACGGCTTTTTTGCCCCCATTTTCGGTATAGTGAAAGCTGAAACAATATATTGTCACGCCGCGGAGGTATTTTTTTATGCGCGCTTTCAGAAAACCCAAGATACGCGAACACGATCTTGTACTTTACGGTTGTCTTCTCGCCTGTTCTCTCCTTTTGTCTTTTGTGGGGGAACAAGGCGAACCTTTTTCCCTCGCCCTGCTGTTCGCCATGCTGTCCAACGGGCTTTCTCTGCCCCTTTCCTGTCTGTTCTTTCTCGCCGCGGGCGCGCTCACTCTTTCGGCGGAAAAATTCGTCGTGTACGGCTGTCAGGCCTTTTTTCTCTTTATTGCGTTTTTTCTCTTCCGCCGGCTGGGCGGAAAAAACCGAATACTTTCCGCTCTTTTCGTTCTGCTCGCGATGCCGTTTTTCGTCTTGCTCTTTCCCCTTGCCTCCTACCCTTTTCTCGACTTCCTGCCCCTGCTCTGGCAGAAAATACTCCTTGCCGCGGCAATATTCCTGCTTGCCCTCTTTTTCGACGCCGCTCTGTCCATCATTTTGCACAAACTCACCCGTTGCCGTCTGAGCCGCGAAGAACTTCTCTGCGTTGCAATATTCCTTTGCACCGCGGCAACGGGGTTGTACCGCGTGAGCGGCGAATTGATTTATTTTGCCGTTGCGCTTTTCTTCATTCTGCTCTATACCTGTCTGTTCAAGAACGCGGGCGCCGTTGTTTTTGCCCTCTTCTGCGCCCTGCCGCCCGCTCTGCATCAATTCTCGCCCCTGCCCTTTGCGCTGTATGCCTTCTATGCGGGCATGGCACTCTTCTTTTTACCGTCCGGGAAATTTCCCTCCGTGCTCGCCGTCGCCTTCGCTTATACGGCAATACAGTTTTTTTTCGGTCTTTACACCGCACAGCCGCTGACCATAACTTTCACCTTGCTCGCCTGCATTCTGCCCTGCGTTCTCTTTCTTTGCATCCCCGCGCCCCTTATGAAATCGGCCGAAAAGAAACTGATCTTGTACCGTGAAAACCATTTGAGCCGCATCGCCATCAACCGCAACCGCGCCGCGATCGGAGAGAGACTTTACGCCCTTTCCAACGTATTCCGCCGCATTGAAAACACTTTTGATACAATTTCGGACGGCAACCGCGACGGCGACGAAAACGCACGCATACATATCCGCGATCAAATCCAATCCGAACTGTGCGCGGCCTGCTCCAACGCGGAAAAGTGCCGCGCCTTGGGCATGGGTAACGCCTTTGATATGCTGATCGCCGTCGGATGTGCCAAGGGAAAGGCCGGACTGATCGATCTGCCCGCCGTGCTCAGCTCCAACTGTATCAACGCCGGAGGCGTCCTGTTCTGCCTCAACAAACAACTTGCCGAATACAGAAAATATATGCTCGAAGCCGAAAACGCCCGCTCGGGCAGGGCGCTGATCGCCTCTCAGGCACAAGGAATCAGCGAAATACTCAAAAACATTGCTCTTGAACAGAGCCAGGCATTGAGCGTCTACGACGAAAAAGAAAAAGCCCTCTTTGCGGCGTTGGCGAAAAAAGGCGTGATCTGTTCGGAAATTCTGGTTTACGGCGACGAAGAAAATATTGCCGTTACACTGACGGTATTCGGCCGATGCGAAAGCGCAAAAATCGTTCAAGCCGCCGAAGAAGTTTTGGGCATACCCTTGATGACGGGGGAAAAGCTGGTGCTTTCCAAGGACAAATTTTGTTACACCCTGCGCAAAAAGCCCCGCTTTGACGCCGCATTCGGCGTTGCATCCGTAAAGAAAAAGGGCGAGTCTCAAAGCGGAGACACGCACTCCGTCATCCGTATCGACGAAAAGCGGTTCCTTGCCGCCCTGTCGGACGGCATGGGCAGCGGCCCCGCCGCGCGGCGGATTTCCGAAAGCGCGCTTTCCCTGCTGGAAAGTTTCTATCGCGCCGGCATGCCCGGGGACACAATTCTTTCCACCGTCAACAAACTCCTCACGTTCAACCGCGAAGAGAGCTTTGCCTGTATCGACCTTGCATCGGTCGAACTCGACAGCGGCAGGGCGGACATCTTCAAAGTGGGCTCCCCCCTCGGCTGTATTTTTTCCGAAGGGACCATCCGCGTTCTTGAAGGCGAAAGCCTGCCCCTCGGCATGCTGGACGAGCTCCGCCCCACGACCCTTTCGGTGCAGTTGCAGGAAAACGATATTCTGGTATTCTTTTCGGACGGCGTCACGGACGCGTTCGGTTCCTCTTCCGATCTGTTCGATTATCTCAAAACCCTCGATCCGCTCAACCCCCAGGCCTTGGCGGACGACATTCTGCGCACCGCCCTCCGCCGCATGAACGGCACGCCCGGCGACGACATGACCGTCCTTGCCGTACGCATTTTTACAACGATCTGACCCGTCCGACCGACGCGCCGCCTGATCGGTGCCCCGCCTGCGTTTTTCTTTTTCGCGCACACGGCCGTCTTTTGCCGCAACGGATACCCGTTCACAGCCCGCGCCCAAAGCCGCAAGGCTTTCTCTCCCGCCGCACTCTTCAGGACATGCGGCGCACATCTTTTGTGGATAAAAGAAAGAAGCGGAAGGGCCCCTCCCGCTTCTTGTTTTTTCACTGTATTTATTTCCCGAAATTAGGAATCTCGGAAAGATAATCCTCGTGAATATAAAAGGAATATCCGCCGCTGCTCGCCGAGCACAAAACATTGTGCGAAACGGTCAAAAGAACGCTCCAAGTGCTCGAAATTTCATTTTGATTGTGCGTATCCCCATATTCAACGCTGTCATAAAAACAAACAACGGCCTCTTTCTGCTGATCGACAAACTCATATTTGAAAGTAACGGTATAATCATATATACGCGTGATTCCGTATGATTCGTAGAAAGCATAATATCTGTAAATGCCCGTATTATCGCCATGAAAGAGATAATAACTCTGTTTATCGGAAGCGGCCGCAACCGACTCTTCATTAATATACTTTTTCTCCGTCTGCAAGGGGCTTCCCGCCGCCGCATTCGTTCCGCACGCGGACAGGGCAAAAATCGTTCCCAAAGAGAACACCAGCGCCAAAAAACCGATAAAAATTCTTTTTTTCATATCCTTTCTCCTTTTTATAATTTATCTTTATTCATCTTTTTGATTGCATCGGAAGGCGCGCATCCGCCTTACAGAATTTCCACCTGACAGGCGCGCATGGCGGCAAGCGCGGTTTCGTGGCTTGCCGGGCTGACGCCCGCACAGGCCGCGGCCTTGACGCTCACTTTACATTCGGGCGCATAGGCCTTGACGAGCAAAGCGTTGGAGATCACGCATATATCCGTGCAAACGCCGACAAGTTCCGCCTCTTCGTATTCCCCCGCCGCGACATAAGCGGCGAGCTCTTTCGAGCCGAACGCGGGCTTGTCGAAAATCCGCCCGCCCGCATACAGTCCCTCGGCAATCTCCCAGCCCTCTGTGCCGCGGATGCAGTGCGCCACAGGCAGGTTTTTCCCCTCCTGTGTCTGCAGGTAATCCGAGGCATGGGTATCGCGCGTATACACGATCTCCCAGCCTTCCCCGCGACGTTTTCCGATCTCTTCCCGCACGGCGGGCAAAACGGCGACCGCCTCTTTCGTGCCCAGCACGCCCGTGATGAAGTCGTTTTGCATATCGACCACGATGAGTAATTTTTTCATGCCTTTTCTCCGTATTTATTGCTATACATGGCGATACATTTGCGGATGATGCTCACCGCGTCGTCGCGGTGGCTGATCTCCTTGACCGCCGTACTCTTATGCTCGAGCGTCTTATACACTTCAAAAAAGTGCATCATTTCCTCAAAGATATGTTTGGGCAATTCCCCGATGTCGCGATACCCGTTGTACGTCGGATCGCCGAAGGGAATGGCAATGATTTTCTCATCCAGGCTCCCGCTGTCGATCATCTTGATAACGCCGATGGGATAGCAACGGACGAGCGTCATGGGATAGATGGGCGCATTGCCGAGCACGAGCACATCCAAAGGGTCGCCGTCATCGGCAAGCGTGCGGGGCAGAAAACCGTAGTTGGCGGGATAGACCGTGGACGTGTACAGCACGCGGTCCAGCCGTAAAAGCCCCGTCTCCTTGTCCAATTCATACTTTTCCTTGCAACCCTTCGGGATCTCGATGAGCGCTTCAAAATCCTCTTCCGTGATCCTCGATTGCGAAATATCGTGCCAGATATTCATATCTTTCGGCTCCTTTCAAAAATACGAATGCTGAAGCGCAAGCGAACGGAACATAGAAACCGTTCCGCTCCGAAGCCCTTTCGCGTTCTCCTTTTTATTGTAACACAAAACCCCGTGGTTGACAAGAGTCAAAAAGAAAATTCATCAAATTATTTTTGTTTTCGGAAAAATATACTTTACAAGAAAGAAATTTTATGATATAGTAATATAGATAGTCGATATGAGCCGCGATGCAGAAGTACCCAAGAGGCTCAAGGGGCTCCCCTGCTAAGGGAGTAGTACCGGTAACGGTAGCGCGAGTTCGAATCTCGCCTTCTGCGCCAAAAACAGGGCAAGGATTTTTCCTTGCCCTGTTTTTGTTTTGCGGAAGGCGAACTGCTCGAAACCGCGTATTCCCGCAAGGTCGGGCGAGGAGGCGACAACGCGAACGCCCGCTGCCTTTTCCCATGTCGTTCGCCGACGACGCTTTGCCGCATGATCGCCCTCCGCCGCGCTTTGCGCGACGGACGTTACGCAGCCGCCCGCGGCCTGACCTTTTCAGCGACCCTCACGCCGCCCGTGCCCTCTTCCCCTTCGGCACGGCTCTCCGTCTTCACGGGGTTGCCGTGCTCGCAACAGGAGTATTCCGTTACGGTATAATGCACCGCCGAGTTTCTTCTCCTTATACTTCTTTCCCCGTCAAAGGTGTATCAGACACATAAAAAAAGAATCTGGCGCTTATAAACGCCAGGCACAAAAATTTTACATTACCGAAAACCGCATAATTTATTTCTCAAACATCTTTCAAACGAATACACTTGGCTTGACAATCCCTTTAGTTTTTCTATCCGATATTTTTCCATGCTTCTTTTCCTTTAGGTGTTAGGGAATATGGATGCTCATTATTTTCATTTTTCCAGTGCTCATTGATAGTAATCAATCCTTCCGTCATCATTTCGCCAAGTAAAAAGTCCAATTCTTTTTCTGAAATATCAACGGAAACGAATTTAAAATACTCCATAATTTGAGTTTTAGCCTCATCATCGTCAACCAAACTATCTAAAATATACTCTTTCTTTGTCATACTGATTACCTCTATTACTTAAATCCAAGAGTGGATCTTTGATCCATGAACAAAAATTCCATCTTTTATTATTTCATGAACGCCTAACCGCGCACCCCGTCCGACGTTCGCATAATTTGTAGTATATTCCGATATGATTTGTTTAACCATTTCCCAATGCCCAAAATGCTTTTGCAAACTGTTCATCTTTGCAACCGCCGAACTCAAGTTACCAATGCTACTTAATACAACACATGAAATTGTTCCAATCGTTGCAAAAATAGCCGTTGTAAGCATTAGCCCATAGTAGAAATCTTCACTCATTCCCACATTAAGTATCCAATTTTCTCCTGTAAAAGCCTGTTGATACTCGGCCGGCGCAAACAGTCCGCTATCGATTCCCGCAACAAATGTTCTCGTCAGGTCGGTCGCCATCACGGGATTGTTGAGACAATAGACGAAAAGGTTGATGCCGTTCAGCGTTTCGGGCGCAAGGTATTTTATGCCATCCCGCGGGATAAATCTTTTCCCCCTGCAATACGAGGAATTTTTGCGCCCCCCTCACTGCCTTTACTTCCATGCAAAATATCTTATACGTCCAATTTTCTCCATAAGTATTTGAACAGAGGAATTATAATTAAAAATATCGTTGTGAGCGTTCCTGTTTGTCGCATGAGGGCGCCTATAAATTGAACAGACGAACCGTCGCTTGCAAATATAGAAATTATAATTCCCGCAACTAAAACAAGCAGCGATATTAAAAATATGATAAACCAAAATTTTATTGATTTTTCTGTAAATATCTGCGGTCTTTGCGGATATCCCTTTTCAATCCGTTCCTTTCGTCTTTTCTTTAACCGCCATCTGTTTCTTAAATATTTGTTCAGGAGCAATATCCCGAGTATCAAAGAAATCAGTATTCAGTATCGACCAGCCCAAACTGCCTGCCAATATATCGTTCTCTGTTATGGGTTGACCGGTCGACTTTAAAATCTCTTATTGAGGACTATAGTCCCCTACAACAAACATCAGCATGCATTCCAAAATATAAAGAATAAACATTTAATCACCTGACCTATATCAAATCGATTAAAGGAGAAAGAGCAAATCTCCATAAATTTTTGCCGATTTCGACCAAGATTTTTATTCCTCCTGTAATTACCGGCTTAAATAGAAACGACAACAATGTAACGGGTCTCTTGCGGGCAATTCACTTTCTTCGTCAGAATGTTTCCGCGCGAACACAGCTTGTCCTTTTGGATAATAAAAGGAGTTTTCAGCCTCTCTCTAAAAATATTTGCTACTTCTAAAATTATCTTATTCTTATTTCTTTTTTTCTTTGATTTTATTTATCAGAAAAATAATATTTATTACCGACATTAAAGCATAAAACAATATTTGATATACTATAATAAAAATTTTAAAACCTGTACTGATTTCCATAAATTGAAAAATGATTAAAAAAACAAGACTACATATTAATAAAATAGAAAACAGCACACCAAATAATATCTTTTTCATTTTTATTTACTCCCCCCAAAAATATCTGATTGATTGCAAAGTATCCCCGGTATCTGATCGGGTTCAACGCACCGATGCCACCCATGTCCGAAATTACCGTGCAATTCCCCCATGCGTCATACGCATACTCCGCTTTGCATACGCCCGCGGCGTCATAGATCGCCGCAACAGCCCCAAAAGGTTCTTTCGATAATAGTAAGTCGTGCTCCCGTTCGCCGTCTTGTGCGTGCCCCCCTATACCGTTCGTCTCATACCATAACAGAAGTATACACCTTTCCCGCGCTGTTGTCAATATGCAAAAAAAATGCGTTCGGTACAGTACCGAACGCATTCCTCAATCAATCTAATTAAATTTTTATTCAACTTATGAGATTTACTTCATTTTTACCCCTCTTTTGTCTTTTTTCTGCCACATATTAATTTCTTCATCTCCTTTTCCGTTAAAAAACATTTTAATAAATCATAATATTTTTGGGGAATTTTGGCTACTTTAACATTTGTTTCCAGTCTGATTATTTCCTTTGGAACAGTCTCCAATATCGCTTTGGCGGCATTGATGTTTCCCTCTATTCCGATAAAATAACTTTGTCGGTTCTCTGTCAACAACTTTATCGAAAGCCGCATCCTGAAAATTTCCGGGCTGAAATAACATATAATACAATCCGTCAAATCTTTCATCCGAATAATCTTTTTTCGAAAATGCAATTTATAAACAAAATAATTTGGAAAAATTTCCACCGTTCCATATGTAAAAATTGCAATAACGGCAAAAAAACAAACCGGAAAGAAGACAACCGATAGCCATACAAACCACCGTCTTTCCGAAATGACTGTCAACAGAACTGTTGAAAAAATTAAATATCCTGATATTACCAATAAATCAATTAACGACTGTAATTTAAATAATAAAAATTTTTTTCTTTTCATTCCATGATCCTTACAAAATTTCCGATGCGACGTAATCATTCTCTATTTGAATGATGTTTTTTGACATAACTCATAAAACACTCTTCATTTTTTAAATTAAGAAGTTTCCATACTAAAAAGCATACACCCGCCAAAAACATGAAAATACACGGCAACAAAAAAAAGAAACGAACAAATAATTCACCGAAAATTTATTTTCTATTGACTTCCTGCGCCATTATGTATTCTTTAATATTAATATTTCATCATATTTCGGGGAATATAGAATTTTAATCGTTCTGTCTGCATATTTGGATAATATTTTAAAAAATCCATTCCTTTTATACCAATGATCTTCTTTTGCGTCGTCATAACTTGATTGAATTTTCAAAACTCCGCAATAATAAAATTCAACCTGCAATTTTGTCTCCGCAATCGGGTGTCCGAATGTCCTAAACCTGTCCAACGTTGTCGTTTCGGCTGTAAGCTCTATCGCATCTTCCAACCAAATTAATATTTTCTTCTTAAGTTTACAATTCCTGTATAATACATATATTACCCCTAAAATTGTTGCACAACAAACGATATTACTGCAAGTAAGAGATAACGTGGTTTCACTGTCTGGTATTTCTATGCCTAAAAATACCAAAATCAAATACACTATGCTGCTAACGGGCATTATCGCACAAAAAGCAATCAATGAATAGAAAAATACTAACCATCCACTTGTAAAAAATTGTCCATACTTTAATGTGGCATCGATTCTATTCAATTTTATATCACTCATTATCAACTTAACCCCCAACACATAAAGTCATAAAGCAGACCAACTAGCTCTTCTGCAACTGTTCCGTCAAAATCTTCTTTCATATAATTTCGGCCAAAAAGCTTATTCCCGTAATATTCTCCAAGCGCTGCGCCCGCAATAGTTCCCAAAACTTTGCCAGCGCCATATCCAAGAGTCATTCATGTTGATGTTCCGAAAACTTTCCCGAATGTTATTCCGGAACCAATACCTTTATACCTTATACCCCATCTTTTTCAACTGTTTATTAAGCTTGGCTAAATTTTTAGTTTGGGGTGTTTGTAAAACACAAACACCCCTCTCTTAAACTATTGTTGCTTTCTGTCACCCCGAATGTTGCCAATATTTCTTTTCATCCCAATTCTTTATCCTGTCATACAATTTACCCGGTCCCGCACCATTCGTTCCGCCCGCCCAATAATAAGGCGCTCGATTTATAATATGCTTTATACCTGAATTAGTCGGAATAAAATTTTTAACGATTTGTATTTCCTTCAACTTATTTCCATAATGAAACCGCACAAAAACATTTCGCAAATTATATTGTTTTAATGCCTCAACTGTATATTTTTTGAATAAATAATACAAAACCAAATGTTGTTTATTCATCTGAATGAATAAAAATTGACGCATAAAATATGTTGCGATATAAGATTTAGGCAAAGGATAATCTTTTAAATCAAAAATTAATTTACATTCCTGCGTTTGCAGCCGCCATATATTATTATCAAAATATACATCCATAAAGCCGCTGTTATTGTTAATCTCTTGTAAATTTATACAAAAATCATCATTTTCAACATTATGCGTCCTTCTTGTCCAAATCGCAAACACTATATAATCGGCCACAAAAAAAATGATGCCGACAATCGTTCCAAATATCACGGGATACATAATATCATTTGTCAAACACGCCAAAAGTACAATAATGATGAAAGGAATGATCGGAAAAATAAATAAAAATAAAGATATTTTTAAAATTTTTTTCATTCTATCGGCAAAACTCCTGTAATAAAACTGCACACAAATCCAGTGGTATCAAAAATATTTTCAAAAAATTTTTCTTTCATCTCGCCGCAACGCTCCCAAAAGGTTCTTGCGGTAATAGTAAGTCATGCTCCTATTCGCCGTCTTGTGCGTGAAGCCCGCTAATTCCGTTCGTCTCATAAGATAACAGAAGTATACACCTTTCCCGCCTCGTTGTCAATACGCAAAAAAGAATGCGTTCGGTACAGTTGTAGGCTTGCAACAGATGTGAGACAACAGGCATAAAAAAGTAATGAACCGAGAAGTTTGTGATATAGTTTCATCACGGCAAAAAATTTTTCTGCAAACGAGCGCATGACTCATGAATACTCTATCACAAATCACACGCTTTCCTTTTGTCAATCCGTTGTTGCCTGTTTTTTCAACTTCGGCGTTCTTGCTGCCGTCCGCCGACGACACTTTGCCGACTGCCGGGCAATTTCTCTCCTCTTTTGCGACAAAAACAGGACAGGTTTTTTGAATCGATTCTCAAAGTTTAGACAAAAAAATAGGGCGGAGCCATCATTCTTTCTGCAGTCCGTCCCGAAGTATGGTCAAAAAGAAAATAGCCTGTTCGGAAGCATTTGGACAGGCTATTGCTTTTTGCGGTGAAAACTTATTTAAGTTCCGCGAAGTGCTTGATAGTGCGAACCATCTGGCTGGTGTAGGAGTTCTCGTTGTCGTACCAGGAAACAACCTTCACCAACGTCGTGCCGTCTCCGATGGGCATGCACTTGGTCTGGGTCGCGTCAAACAGCGAACCGAACGTGATGCCGATGATGTCGGAGGACACGATTTCGTCTTCGGTGTAGCCGAAGGAAGCGGAAGAAGCGGCCTTCATGGCGGCGTTGACCGTCGCGGCGTCGACTTCACCCTCGCAGATCGCAACGAGCTGGGTCAGGGAGCCGGTGGGCACGGGAACGCGCTGTGCGCAACCGTCGAGAATGCCGTTGAGCTCGGGAATAACCAGACCGATGGCTTTCGCGGCACCCGTGGAGTTGGGAACGATGTTGACGGCAGCGGCGCGCGCACGACGCAGGTCGCCCTTTCTGTGGGGACCGTCGAGAACCATCTGGTCGCCCGTGAAGGCGTGGATGGTCGTCATATAGCCCTTCTTGATCTTGCAGAGTTTGTTGAGGGTGTTCGCCATAGGCGCGAGGCAGTTGGTCGTGCAGGAAGCCGCGGAGATGATCTTATCGTCCTTGGTCAGCGTGTTCTCGTTCACGGAGAAGACAACCGTCTTGATGTTGCCGGCGGGAGCGGAGATAACGACCTTCTTGGCGCCCGCATTGATGTGCGCCATGGATTTCTCTTCGGAGCAGTAGAAACCGGTGCATTCGAGGACGACGTCCACGTCCAGCTTGCCCCAAGGGCAGTTGACGGCGTCTTTCTCTTTGTAGATCTCGATTTCGGTGCCGTTCACGATGATGGAATGATCGGTGTAGCTCACCTTGTCCGCATACTTATATCTGCCCTGAGCAGAGTCATATTTGAGCAGGTGCGCGAGCATTTTGGGGTCGGTCAGATCGTTGATCGCGACGACTTCATAGCCGGGCGCCTCGAACATCTGTCTGAACGCCAGTCTGCCGATACGGCCGAATCCGTTGATTGCAACTTTAACGTTTGCCATAATAAAAATTCCTCCAAAAAATTTTATACTTTATTTCTTTTTATATCCGATTGCCAATAAATATTCTACCATATTTTCCCGTTTCCGTCAATGGTTTTGGCAAAAATTTTACATTTTTTCTTGTTTTGAGTGCATACGAGAGTAAAATCGGACGATGATAGTGTGCCGTTTGAAAGGCCGAATTATACTCAAGCCTTGCCGATGCAGCCGAAGATCTCCATCTTTTCCTTGACGGTTTCCTTAATAGCCGCCGCGCCGGGCGCGAGGAGTTTTCTGGGATCGAAGCCCTTGCCCTGCAGGTCCTTGCCCTCTTCGATGTATTTTCTCGTCGCTTCCTGGAAGGCCAGCTGGCACTCGGTGTTGACGTTGATCTTGGCAACGCCGAGGGAGATGGCTTTCTTGATCATATCGGTGGGGATACCCGTGCCGCCGTGCAGGACCAGAGGCATATCGCCCACTTTTTCCTTGACCGCCGCCAGCGTTTCGAAGGAAAGGCCCTTCCAGTTGGCGGGATATTTGCCGTGGATGTTGCCGATGCCTGCGGCGAGCATGGTCACGCCCAGATCGGCGATCTTTTTGCATTCATCGGGGTCGGCACATTCGCCCATACCGACGACGCCGTCCTCTTCGCCGCCGATGGAGCCGACTTCGGCTTCCAGCGACAGCCCCAGACCGTTGCACACGCCGACGAGTTCCTTGGTCTTTGCCACGTTCTCCTCGATGGGGTAGTGGGAACCGTCGAACATGATGGAAGAAAAGCCCGCCTTGATGCACTTGTAGCAGCCTTCATAGGTGCCGTGGTCGAGATGGAGCGCGACGGGTACGGTGATATTCATTTCTTCGATCATCGCCTTGACCATATCGGCAACCGTCTTGAAGCCGGTCATATATTTGCCCGCGCCTTCGGAAACGCCCAAAATGACGGGAGCCTGTAATTCCTGTGCCGTCTGCAGAATGGATTTCGTCCATTCGAGGTTATTGATGTTGAACTGCCCGACCGCGTACTTTCCCGCAAGTGCCTTATTGAGCATGTCCTTTGCCGATACCAATGCCATGTTTTGTTCCTCCGAAACTGTTATTTTTTTACTTAATTATCTTTATTATACCCCTTTCAGCCGCAAAATGCAACTCTATGAACAAAGCTGAAAAAAATTATTTTAGCCTGTTTGAAGCTGTTTGAAACATAATTGCAACAATTTCCCGACACCTTTGAAAATATATCCCTTCCGACGAAAACAAGGCGGGAAAACTGCCGCAAAAGGAATAATCATTACAGACGCGATAAAAAAACAACGGGTCGCCCAAAAATAGGGCGGCCCGCTGTTTTCACTCCATTTCCTGTTGCGGGATTTCGTGATTATCCTCCCCCGTGAGGGGATTGACGTGCACCATGCAGTGCTTGATGCTTTCGTCAATTTCGTGCTCGACGCGGGCATGGACCCGTTCGGCAATGCGGTGCGCGTCTATCAGGGAAAGATCGGCGCGCACGGCGATCTCCAGATCGACGAACACTTTGTTCCCGTACTGACGGGTGCGGAGCACGTCGATGCGCTCCACCCCTTCAGTGGAAAGGACGACGTCCTCGATCTCCTTTTCCGTCTCCGCGGACGCGGATTTATCCACCAGCTGATCGACGGCCAGACGGCAGATTCCCCAGGCCGTGCGCACGATCATGAAACTGATGAAGAGCGACGCGATCGGGTCGAGTACGGCGACGCCGCACATTGCCCCCACGATGCCCACGATGGCGCCGACGGAAGAGAGCGAATCGCTCAGATGATCGACCGCCATGCCGTGCAGAGCAGATGAGCGGAGTTTTTTGGCCCGACGCTCGGTGTAGATGTACAACCCGCCCTTGACGACGATGGAGCCGATCGCCGTCAGGAGCGCCGCCAACGTGGGGGCATCGGGCAGTTCCCCGCCCGCGATCGAAACGATCGATTCGACGGCCTGCAGGGCGATGACGATGGCGGTGGCGGTAAACACCGCCGCCAAAATGAGCGCGGCGATACATTCCATACGCTCGTGGCCGTAAGGATGGTCTTTATCCGACTTGCGTCCCGCAATATGTACGCCCACGATCACCACGCCCGCCGAAAAACAGTCCCCCAGGGACTGTGCCGCATCGGACAGAAGGGCGGCGGAGTGCGCGAGCGCGCCGCCGAGAAATTTGGCGAGTGCCAAAACCGCGTTCCCCGCCAAGGTGACGGCGGAAACGCGGTTGACTTGTTTTACGTATTCATTTTCAGTTCCGGGCATGCTGCACCTCTCATTCCTCTTCCTGCGGCCGAACGCTTTCTTCATCCTTTTCCGAAAGAGTTTCCGCCTCCCCGTCGGACGGAGCTGCAGGCGCATCGCTTTTCGCGGATGCATCCTCCGCCTCGGTTTCCGTCCCGATCTCCGCTTTCAACGCCGCGGGCAAAGGCAACCCCTCCTCGGCGAGTGCCGCGGCATAGTCCGCGGCGGAAATCTCCCCGTTTTCGAACAGAATTTCGGCATAACTCTTTTCGGCGGGTTCTCCCGTCAGTGCCGCACGCTCCCCGCGGATCTTACGCACGAGCAGGGTGACGAGCACGGCTATATCGACGAAAAAGCCGTATTTTTCCGCGGCATACCGCGCATCCGATTCGAACATATCGGCATAGGAAAGCTCCTTTTGGCCGCCCGCATACAGAAGTGCGGGATTGACGAACCCGGGACGGGCGGAAAAACGCGCATAGTCCTCTCCGCTGACGAATTTTTCGTCGACGACGGACAGCGGCCTCACTCCCACGAGACTGACGCGCAGTAGCAGCAGATCGAAAACGATCGGCAGCTTTTCGATGCCCGTCTTATGCAATATTTCGCCCAGACGGGTGTACTCCCCGTTCAGATCGTCCTTTACGGTGAAAGAATGCAGTACAATTCTCTTTCCGCCCCGTCCCGCGACGGTGCGGCGAGCGAAGAGGTGTTTGTATTCGTTCGTCTTTATCATATGCACGCGGGACAGCGCGATGACAACCAGCCATACGGGCGAGGTGACAATCGCGGCAACCAGCCCCGCCAAAAAGTCAAACACGTATTTGAACACCCAACGATAGGTCACGGCGACGATGATGACGGCAATGACGATGTCGATGACCGCGAACAGCAGAATTCCATACCAAGTGCTCAGAAAATCGCCGAGATCGGCGGCCAGCAAAAATGCGTTCATAAATCCCCCTCTGATTTCTGTATATTTTCTTCCCGTGTCTCTTGCGTCTGCACGGACGCAATGTCTTCCTGTTCCGAACGAACAGCAAGCGCGCTTTCGATGCGGTCCAGAAGTTCCTCTTTCCCCTCGCGGGTCTGCGAAGAGACGACGAGCACGTTGAGACGCGTCAGGCCGATGCTGTCGGCAATCTTTTTGGCATGCTCTTTCGCGCGCATACGGGAAAGTTTGTCCGCCTTGGTCAAAACGACCGTAAAGGGCACGATGTAATAGTTCAAAAGCTCCATCATGGCGACGTCGTCCTCAGTTGCACCGTGACGTATATCGATCAGAACAAAGACATGGGTCAGTTCTTGAGACCGTTCAAAGAATTTCTGCAGCGTAACCGCCCATTTGTCTTTTTCGGCTTTCGACACCGCGGCATAGCCGTATCCCGGCAGATCGGCGAGCATAAACTGTCCGAAGTCAAAATAATTGACCAGGCGCGTCCTGCCCGGAGTCGCGCTCGTCTTGGCTAAATTTTTTCGGTTCGCCAGCATATTGATCAACGAGCTCTTGCCCACATTGGACTTGCCGCAAACGGCAATCATGGGTTTTTCGCACGCAAGGAATTGTTCCGCGCGCGCCGCCGACGTGACGAACGTTGCATTTTTGATGATCATTTATAACCCCGGTATGGCATTGGAAAACACCGTCTGCACGGTCTCCGCCGCAATGAAATTCATGTCCGAACGCACGGTTTCGGGAATTTCGTCCAGATCGCGCGCGTTTTCGCCGGGAATGATGACGTTTTTTATGCCGATGCGGTGCGCCGCCAAGGCCTTTTCCTTCAACCCGCCGATGGGCAGCACCTTGCCGCGCAAGGTGATCTCCCCCGTCATGGCAATGTCGCGGCGGACGGGCTTATGCGTGAAAGCGGACAATACCGCCGTGGCGATGGTGATGCCCGCGCTCGGCCCGTCCTTGGGCGTTGCCCCCTCGGGCACGTGCACGTGGATGTCCGTCTTTTCAAACACCGCGGGATCGATGCCGTATTCCTCGGCATGGGCATGGATATAAGTAAGCGCCGCCTGCGCCGATTCCTTCATCACGTCGCCCAGCTTGCCCGTCAGGCGCAGTTCCCCTTTGCCCTTGGAGAGCGCGACCTCCACGGTGAGCGTGGTGCCGCCGACCGACGTCCACGCCAAACCCGTTGCCGCGCCGACTTCGTCGGCGGAGAGCATCTTGTCCTCGCGGTAATGCTTTTTGGCACCGAGATATTTCTCCACGGCCGCTTCGTCCACGGTCACTTTGCCCGTGTCGGGCGCATCGGCGACCGTCACGGCGATCTTGCGGCAGACGGAACCGATGTTGCGCTCGAGATTGCGCACGCCCGCTTCGAGGGTGTAATTGTCGATGATCGCACGGATGGCCCCCTCCGTAAAGGAAACCTGCTCTTCACTCAGGCCGTTTTCCTTGATTTTCTTCGGGCAGAGATAGCGCTTGGCAATCTCCGTTTTTTCGGGCATGGTATATCCGTTCAACTCGATCACCTCCATGCGGTCCAAAAGGGGCGCGGGAATGGTGTCGAGCGTGTTCGCCGTCGCAATAAAGAGCACTTTGGACAGATCGTACGGCTCCTCCAGATACCGATCGCGGAAGGTAGGATTCTGTTCGGGATCGAGCACCTCCAACAGCGCGCTGGCGGGATCGCCGCGCATATCGGACGAGATCTTGTCGATCTCGTCGAGCAGGAATACGGGATTGACGACGCCCGCCTCCTTCATGGCATAGAGAATGCGCCCGGGCATGGAGCCGATGTATGTGCGCCGATGCCCGCGGATTTCCGCCTCGTCCTTGACGCCGCCGAGGCTCATGCGGACGAATTTGCGTCCGAGCGCGTGTGCCACGGAATGCGCCACGGATGTCTTCCCCACGCCCGGGGGCCCCACGAAACAGAGAATGGGCGCACGGAGCGCGCCCGTCAGTTTGAGCACGGCGAGATATTCCGTGATGCGCTCTTTGATCTTTTCCAATCCGTAATGGTCCTCGTCCAGAACCTTGATGCAGTCGCTCAGCAATGCCGTATCTTCCGTCTGTTCGGACCAGGGCAGATCAAGTATCCAGTCGAGATAGGTACGCACGACGGTATATTCGGGCGAGGCGTTCTGCATCTTGTCCATGCGGGAAAGTTCTTTCAAGGCCTTTTCTTTGACCCCTTCGGGCATGTTCTTGCCCTCTATCCTGGCTTTCAGTTCCTCGCGCTCGTCCTCATCCTCGCCCAATTCCTTACGGATGGCCCGTATCTGTTCGCGCAGGTAATATTCCTTTTGGGACTGATCGATGTTGCGGCGCACGGTGGCGGAAATTTTGCGTTCGAGTTTGGATATTTCCAATTCATCGTTGAAACAGCTCTCCATCAGGCGCAGCCTTGCCGCAACGTTGCGTTCCGCAAGCAACTCCTGTTTGATCTCCTTACGGATACGCATCCCGCCGGCGGCGATGTTGATGTAGCGATCGATGTCCCCGCACGTTTCCAGTTGCGACCATACTTCCTTGGCCAGCCGTCCTTCGGACTGCTGTATATCCCGCGCAAGCGCGCGGGCGGAACGGAAGAGCGCCTCCTCCAGCGTAGTGTTGTCGTGTACGGAAAAAATCTCCTCGCACTCGACGAAAAAGCACCCGTCCTCCTGTTCCATGCGGCGCACTTCGGCGCGGTATCCCGCTTCGACGGTGATGCGGTTGGGCGTCAGTCCGCCCGTGCGGCGGATCTGACAGACGCAACCGACCGTATAGAGATCCTGCGGCGTCAATTCTTTTTCTCCGTCCCCGCGCTGTGCGCAAACAAATACTGTTTTATCCCGCGATTCCGCCAGGGCGATCGCCTTCAGCGAGCATTCCCGCTCGGCGTCCACCGTGACGATGGTATCGGGGAAAATTACCTTATCGCGCAAAGGGATGACGGGCAATGTTCTCGTTCTCGGTTTTTCTTTCTCCATATTTTTCGGTCTTTCCTCTTTCTTTCCGATTGATTCCATCGTGTAATCGGTTAATGTTTATCTTTACTTATAAACTTATTTTCGGCAATTATAACATAATTAAAAAAAATTATCAATATATTTAAAAAAGATTGTCAAAGAAAGGCAATCGCAAAAGAAACACGGAGCAAAAGTTGCTTTTTGTAGGTTTGTCAAACATATGAGACAGTTATAAAAAAGAATTAATGTAAAAGTCCATCTTTAATGAAATCTGTGATATAGTCTTTCGGGGAGTGCCAGTTTAACGGACGCATGGGGAAAGCATTGTATTTTCTGTTATGTATGGCAAGTTGATATCTGAAATCTTCAAAGGAATAGAATTTGCGGGTTGCGTAGAAGTATTCGTTATCCTTTCTGTGAGAGCGTTCAACCTTGCCGTTATGCCTGGGTGTATAAGGACGTATCAGTTTATGCCTGATTCCCGACTGTTTGAGGCG
>CALWCO010000005.1 GCA_944376455.1 uncultured Clostridia bacterium | reverse complement strand
GATTAAGGTATTGTTATTTGGCTTCGAACCAGCTTTTTCCGCGGGAAACTTCGACCGTCAGCGGCACGGAAAGTTCTACCGCGCCTTCCATGCACTCTTTGAGCAACTCCGCCGCTTCCTCTGCTTCCTCTTCGGGCGCATCCAGCAACAATTCGTCGTGTACCTGTAAAATGAGCCGCGACCGCATGCCGCGCGCCTTCAGTTCCTTCCATACGGCGATCATGGCGATCTTGATGATGTCCGCGCTCGAGCCCTGTAAGGGCATATTCATCGCGGCGCGCTCGCCGAACTGCCGCACGTTGTAATTGGGCGATTTCAGCTCGGGAATCTCCCGCTTTCGCCCGAACAGAGTCGTTACGTATCCGTGCTCTTTGGCAAAAGCCACGGTGCCGTTGAGATAGTCTTTGACCGTCGGATATGCCTCGAAATAGCGTTGGATGAACTCGGCGGCGCGTGTGGGCGTAATGTCCAATGTCTGGCTCAGGCCGAAGGCACTCTCCCCGTAAATAATCCCAAAATTCACGGCTTTTGCACTGCGGCGCATGGCGGGCGTTACCTCTTCTTCTCTGACGCCATAGACCTTTGCCGCCGTATCGCGGTGAATGTCCTTGCCCGCGCGATAAGCGTCGATCAACTCACGGCAACCCGACATATGCGCCAACAGGCGCAACTCGATTTGCGAATAGTCGGCGTCCAGAAGCACGCGCCCTTCTCCCGCAATGAAAAGTTTACGGATCTCCCGCCCCTCCTCGGTGCGGACGGGAATATTCTGTAAATTGGGATTTTTGCTCGACAGTCGCCCCGTGGAAGTGATGTTCTGCATATACGTCGTATGCACGCGCCCTTCCCGCAAGCAACTTTTCAGCCCCTCCACATACGTGGAATTGAGCTTCTGTATCTTTCTGTATTCGAGAATCTCCCGTACGATCTCATGTTCGGGCGCAAGTTTTTCCAGAATGTCCACACTGGAAGAATACGCGCCGTTTTTGCTCTTCTTCCCGCCCTTTATGCCCAGTTTTTCAAACAGGATATTGCCGAGCTGCTTGGCGGAATTGATGTTGAAAGTATCGTCCCCCGCCAGCTCGTGAATGCGGCGGGAAACGCTTTCCACCCGCGCGGCATATTCCTTGCCCAACCGATGCAACGACGTTTCATCGATGCATACCCCTTGGCATTCCATGTCGAAAAGAACGCGGCAAAGCGGCTTTTCCATGGTATAATAGAGCTCCAGCGTCCCCGTCTCTTCAGCCTTTGCGCGCAGGCGAGCATAGAGCACGCCGAGCGACCAGGCAAGGTGTTCGCTCGGCAGGCCGTAAGCGTCCAGCACAAAAGCCAGCTCCTCCTCCCGCCCCGAATAATCGGTCAGATATTTGAGGAGCGAAACGTCCTCATAGTCGCAAAGCATCTCTATATCCATCCGCCGCAAGGCGTGCATCATATCCTTTGCGCCGTACAGAACAACGGTATTTTCCTCCTTTTGGAAGATTGCCTGCAAAATACCGCGCATATCCCGCTCGTTGATCCCGCCCGAAAACAGATCGACCATTTCGGCGATCTCGTATTCCGTTCCGACCTTCCCTTGGCCATCGTCGCTTCCCTCGGACGCGTCGGCATGCGCATCACCCGCCTGCGTCGGTGCGGGATTTCCGACATAGATCTGTTTTTTATCCCCCCAAACGACGCAAAAACGGCGGTTATTCTCTATTTTTTCCTGTATTTCTTCAAACGAACGCACATTGAAAATCTCCGACGGCGGCGAAAGCCGATCGGCCGCATCGGATGCGTCCGAACCGTTCGTTTCCTTCTCGTAAAGACTCTCGTCGGCGTACAGGATGCGGAATTCCAATGCCGCAAATTTACGCCGCAACGCGGCGGAAAAAGGCATCTTTACGCGGCAATCTTCCAATTCGATCTCCAACGGCACTTTGGTATCGATGGTGGCCAAAACCGCCGACATTTCCGCGGAGTCGCGGTTGTTCGCCAGCTTATCGTGCACCGCGCCCTTGATTTCGTCCAGATGTGCATAGATGTTCTGCAAATCGTCGTATTCCCCCAACAGCTTTTTGGCCATCTTTTCCCCGATGCCGGGCACGCCCGGAATGTTGTCCGAAGAATCGCCCATCAGGGACTTGAGATCGATGATCTGCGCGGGGCAAAGCCCCGTTTCCTCGCGGAAATTTTCGTTGTTCAGCAACAGAATATCCGAAACCCCCTTGCGGGTGAAGCAGACACAGGTGTTTTCGTTGACGAGCTGATAGGAATCGCGGTCCCCCGTATAAATATAATTTTGCACCGACGGGAACATACGCGAAAGAGAACCGATGACGTCGTCTGCCTCATACCCTTCTTTTTCGCATATTTTTATGTTCATCAGGGAAAGGCATTCTTTGAGTACGGGCAATTGCACGGCAAGATCGTCGGGCATCGGTTTTCGGGTCGCTTTGTACCCGTCATACATTTTATGCCGAAAGGTGGGCGCGCGCAGATCGAAGGCCACCACCGCATATTCGGGATGCAGATCGCCCAGAATTTTCAGAAATAATTTGATAAAACCGAAAACGGCATTGGTCGGCAGGCCGTCTTTGGTCGTGAAGTGAGGTGTCGCGAAGTACGCCCTGTTGAGCAAGCTGTTTCCGTCGATCAATATCAATTTTTCCATGTCTTCCATCCTTTTCTGCCGCCGTATTTGCCTATATTATGTCTCACATAATACTGTTTAATTTATCAAAACAGTCGGCTTATTCGACGCAAACACACTTTTTCTATACATTATTATATATAGCACTATTATATAGCAAAACAGAGAAAAAAGCAAGTTTTCAGAGTGCTTCTCTGTGCGAAAGAATAACTACTTTTCCGAAAAACAGCCGCCCGAAAGATTTCTCTTTCGGGCGGCTGTTTTTCAATATATCGGAGGAATTCAAGAATCTTCTTGTTTTTACGGGCGTTTACGATGCGCCTTGCACCGAAACACTTAAGGTCTTACTTTTCCCAGCTCTTGTTGCTCCCGCCCTTGGGGACGATATAGGAAGGATCGACCTTGTCGACGTGCATGACGGTGATGTTGTCTTTGAGTTCGCCGCTTCTGACTTCCAGCTCGTTTTTATCCAGCATGGGCAAAGTGAATTTGAACACTTTCTCCCCTTTCTTGGTTGCAACGAGTTTTCCGTTCTGATAGAGGCTGACTTCGGGCTGGTTGGAATAAACTTTGACTTCCAGCTTGTTTCCCGTACGGTTGACGAAACGTCTGCCGCAAAGGTGCACGAACGGTTCATCGGACCAATACGCCTTGTAAAGATAGAAAGAATCTTTACATGTCTTTCTGTCGAACGTTACCAATCCTTTGTGATTCATGCCGGGTTCGCCGCCCTGGTTTCTTGCATCGGCGGCAAAGTCGAACATATTCCAGACGTGCGTCGCCCAGAGATAAGGACGTTTTGCGAAGAATTTCAGCATATATTCGTGATAAATTGCCTGATATTCTTCGGTATTGTCCCCGCGACGGGGTTTCACGCTGTGCAGGTTGGTCATCGCCTCTGCGCCGTACTCGGACATACCGATACAACGGTTGGGATACAGGAAACGGAAGAGACCGAACCACAAATCGTTGAGGAAGAGCCCGGGAACATACCAGCCCAGATAGAGATTCCAGGAAACGATATCGGTGATATGCGCCGAACGATTCATGGGCGTGCACATTGCAAAGCAGGCGAGGGTCGTCAGACGAGTCGGATCGAGCTGATGGCAGAGATCGTTGAGCCGTCTGTGGTTTTCCAGCATATCCTCTTTGTGCACGTGGAACATGGTGATTTCGTTGGAAACGCCCCAGACCACGATGGACGGGTGGTTATAATTCTGCGCGATCAACTCACGCATCTGCATTTCGGTGTTGCCGTTCGCGGCGGGCATATGCTTGGAAATATAGGGAATTTCCGCCCAGATGACCATGCCGTATTTGTCGCAAAGGTCATAGAAATACTGATCGTGCTGATAGTGCGCCAGACGGATGGTGTTGGCACCGATCTCGCGGATGAGCGCCATATCTTCATCGTGTTCTTTCTTCGTGATGGCGTTGCCGAGTTTCGGACGGTCCTGATGCCGGCAGACGCCGCGCAGAGGATAGGATTTCCCGTTCAGGAAAAAGCCCTTGTCAGGATCGACTTTAAAAGTGCGGAAACCTGTTTTGCACTCCGTGCGATCGACGACCTCACCGTTTACCGTCAATTCGCCGACGACGGTGTAGAGGTAAGGGTCTTTGACGCCGTTCCAAAGGTGTACGCCCGCGACCCTGATTTTTTCGCCGGGTTTACCGCTTGCCACGACATTCCCCTCGGCATCCAGCAGGGAAATTTTTACTTCCCCTTCGCCGTGTACTTTGGCTTCGACGAGCAGTTCGCCGTCCTCGCCGTCGACCGTCGGCGTAACCTTCAGGTGCGGCGCGGCATATTCGCCATAGGCGAAATGATTCTCGGGCAGAATTTCCAAAGTAACGTCTCTGTAAATACCGCCATAGAACGTGAAGTCCGCCTTCTGCGGGTATACTTTGTCGGTCGGGGTATTGTCGGCAATGACTTCCAGCCTATTATTCTCTTCCAGCGTATCGGTCAGATCGACGACAAACGTGGAATATCCGCCCTCATGGCGCGCCAAATGTTTTCCGTTGAGGGAAACGTCCGCTTCGGAGTTGACGCCGCGGAACACCGCGATGCATTTCTCCCCTTCGCCGAGTTCGGGTTTTGCAAAGTTCTTGGTGTAGGTGCAGGGGCAGCGCTTATAATCGTCGCCGCCGTCCTGTCCGTCCGTACCGTTCCATGTGTGGGGCAAGTCCACGATGACGGGCTGTGCGCCCGGCATCGTGAATTCCCAACTTTCATTGAATGCGATTACTTTTCTCAAAATTCATTTTCCCCTTTGTTAAGATTCGGAAGAATCATCGTTCTTCTCTTCCGTCGCGGTTTCCGTCGTTTCCGCAGGCACTTCATCGGCTTCGGCAGTCGATTCCACTACTTCCGCCGTTTCCTCGACGGGCGCGGCAGCGCCGTTTGCCTTGGCGTCCGCCTCGGCGATCATCGCGCGCACTTCATCGGTGAGATATTCTTCGGGAATATCGATGGCATTGGAGGAAGGCTCACCCGCTACTCTTTCACGGCGCGTGAAGATGAAGTTGTAAATCTTATCGAGAATGTTTTCTTTCTCTTCGATCACTTTGCCCGTCTTCTTGTCAATGCGCGGAGGCTTGTTGTAGACGAACGCGGCGGGAACCTGGTCGATGGTCTTCCAGGTCTCCATCGCCTGTTCCATGCTCATACCGCCGGAAACAGCCGCTTTGCGGACAGCGTTGACCGCCTGGATCTCCTGCAATCTCTTGCCGGACAGACCGTAACGGGTCATGCAGAAAACAGTAACCGCCCATGCTACCATCGGCAGAATGCAGAAGCAGATGATGGCGGAAGTCTCCGCGCCGGGAACATACGTCGAATTTTCGGCAGGTAAGGTCGAATAGGGACCGAGGATAACGATGAACAATTGCAGCAACAGAACCTGCAAAGAAGAAATCAGTTTATCGACCAGCGAGAAGATGGTGCCCATGATGCCGGGCAGATAGTTGCCCGAACGATAGGTCTCATAGTCCGTGCAGTCGGCGACCATGGGGATGGTCAGGTTGTCGCAGCAGTTGAACGCGCCGTAACCGCAGCCGTACAGGATGATGAAGATGATGGTGTAGGCATTGATGGTCAGGTGGAATCCGCCTTCCATGGAGAAGAGGGACAGGTGAGTCGCAGGATCTTCATGGTTGTAGATGCACAGCATGATGAGCACGCCGATGTAGAACAGGATAGCGAAGAGGGTGAACTGCGCCACGCCGCGCTTCTGTCCCTTTCTGCCCGCCGTGATGGAGCCCCACATAAAGAAGATGCCCATGAATATGAAGCAGAGCGCATAGAAAGGTATGTACAGTCCGTTGTAGTCCCCCATCAGACAGCCGTAGACAAGGAACGCAACCGTACCCGATGTGGCAACCGTCGATGCCAGCTTGTTCAGACCGGAAGAGAGAACGAGCCAACGAATCTCTTTGTTTTCCTTGATTATGTTGAGGTAATCTTTCATCTTGGCGGGTTTTTCGCCAACCCCCCAGAACTCAGGCTTATCTTTTTCAGAAATTGCGGCAACCGCCATAACGGTATAGATCGCAGAAACGATGATGACGAACGGCACCATGATATTATAGAACTGAATACCGTAAGACGCACCGTTATTGTATTGATAGAAACCATCGAGATCGATTTTGTCAACAATGTTGGTATAATCAATGCCAGCCTTGTCCAGTTCCTCAATCAATTTCGCCCCAGTCAGCCATTGAGTCAGATCCGGTGTTCCGCTCTGATCCCATACAGAAACGATGAGACCCTTGTCGCAAATCATCTCATTGGTCAGGATACCGCCCGCCATGACGTTGACGAGTACGATGGAACCGATCATACCGATCATGTTCCAGATAACGAACTGCGAACGCTGCTGCGGGTCGTTGGTGAGACAGGTCTGCCCCGCCTTGGTAACAGCACACTGACAGGTATAACCGAGAACGTAAATGATGTAACTGACGATGTACAACGTCCACTGCAAAGGTGCCAACTCGTTGGGGACAAAACGCGCAATGACCATCATCAGAAGCACGGAGAATGCCAACATGATGTTACCGATGACCATGTACGGACGGAATTTGCCGAACTTGGTCTTTGTCTTGTCCATGATGCCGCCCAGAATCGGGTCGGTGATACCGTCGAATACACGCATCAAAGGCGCGAAAACTCCGGTGAATGCACTGATGCCGATCGTTACGGTAGCCGATACAACCACCCCGCCGATTGCTACTGCGGTACTGCCCGACAGATACAGCACTGCCCAATAAACAAAGTAGTTGTAGAACGCAAAATATACGTTCGTCGCCGCGTTGTTAAACGGGAACAGGGCGATCTGCCATTGTTTCGCGCGATTGACGGCGAGATTGCCGCCCGTCGCGACTGCTGCTTGTTGTGCCATAAAATTTCAACCTCTCTTTTTCTTTTTTAACCGATATAAAAATCCGCCGGTAAAGCACCGATCGGATTCGGTGCCCTTTTTATCTCTGTACTCTGCCGCTGCCGCTGCCGCCCGCAAGCGCATTGACTTCCGCCACGGAAACCATGTTGTAGTCCCCTTCCACGGAATGTTTCAGGCAACTTGCCGCGACCGCAAACTCAATGGCTTTCTGTTCGTCATACCCGCTGCGGAGCGCGTAAATAAGCCCGCCGCCGAAACTGTCGCCGCCGCCGACACGGTCGACGATGTGCATGGCATATTTACGGGAGAAGTATGCCTTCTCATCCTTACCCGCATAAAGCATGGCAGACCAGTTGTTGTCGTTGGCCGAAATGGATTCGCGCAGCGTAATGGCGACATAGCGGAAATTAAATCTGTCGGTGAGCTGTTTGGCGACGGAGATATATCCTTCGCGGTTGAGCTTGCCGCTGTCAATGTCGGTATTTTCCGCTTCGATGCCGAATACGTCCTTGGCATCCTCTTCGTTGGCGATGCAAACGTCGATGTATTTGCACAGCTCGGTCATCGTCTTGTTCGCCTGTTCGCGGGACCAGAGTTTCTTGCGGAAGTTGAGGTCGGCGGAAATGGTGATGCCCTTTTCCTTCGCCTTCTTGCACGCTTCGATGCAGATCTCGGCGGTTTCGGGCGAGAGCGCGGGCGTGATGCCCGTGAAGTGGAACCAATCGGCGCCGTCAAAAATTTTATCCCAATCGAAATCCCCTTTCTTTGCCGTGGCGATTGCGGAACCCGCACGGTCGTAAATGACCTTGCTGGGACGCTGGGACGCGCCCTTTTCGCAATAGTAAATACCCACTCTGTCGCCGCCGCGGACAATGTTCGACGTGTTCACGCCGAACTGACGAAGACTGTTGACGGCCGCCTGTCCGACTTCGTGCGCAGGCAATTTGGTCACGAAATCGACATCGGCACCGTAATTTGCCAAAGATACAGCCACATTGGCTTCCGCGCCGCCGAACGTCGCTTCGAGCTGATTGCTCTGGACGATGCGCAGGTATCCGTTGGGCGCAAGACGCAACATCAATTCACCGAAAGTTACTACCTTCATTTGTTTATTCCTCCTACCAGCGCAACGGCGCTTCTTGTTTTTGCTTCAATCTCTTCGGGCGTACCCTTGGTCATCCAGCTGCCGCCGCAGGCGAAAATCTTGTCATAAGAGAGGAACTCGAGCACGTTGTCCTCGCTCACGCCGCCCGTGGGCATAAATTTGACTTGCGGGAACGCCGCGCAGATCGCCTTGATGGTCTTCAATCCGCCGAAATTGGAGGCGGGGAAGAACTTGAGCATATTCAGCCCCAAATCGAGCGCCGCGATGACTTCGGTCGGCGTAACGAGTCCGGGGAAATAAGGCACGTTCTTTTCTTTGCAGACTTTGGCGACGGACGAGGAAAGCCCGGGGCTGACGATGAATTTCGCGCCGCAGGCAATGGCCTGTTCGCACTGCTCGGCGGTGATGACGGTGCCCGCGCCGATGAGCGCGTCGGGATATTCCTTCACTGCCAGACGGATGGCATCGGCCGCACAGGCCGTGCGGAAAGTGATCTCCGCAACGGGCAGACCGCCTCTTACCAACGCGCCGATGGTGGGAAGAGTATCTTCCAATTTATTCAGTACGACAACGGGAACGATTTTCAGTTCCTGAAATCTTTCAACAACATTCATAATTCTTATATACCTTCTTTTATTTTCAAAAAATTTTCAATCAGAGTTTCAACAAGTTCTTAATGTTGTAATAGCTGATGTTCTTCACAAGCTCGCGCGCGTCTTCCAGAGGATATTCCCCTTTGTCCACTTTCTTGCCGACAAACGTGCAGAGAATGCGGCGGAAGAAATCAAAGCGGGAATAACTGGAGAACGACCTCGAATCGGTCAGCATGCCGAGGTTGGTGCCCAGGCAGGCATACTCGGAGATCCAATCGAGATTGCGGGAGATGCCGTTCAGCGTATCATTGAACCACCATGCGGCGCCCATATATACATTACGGAATGCACCGCTGATACACGCGAGGGGCGCAACGGCGTTCGGATTGAGCGTATACAGAATCATCACGGGACGTTCCGCGTCGGGCATCTTGTCCAGGAACTTCATCACGTTTTCGAGGTCCGGCTCCTTGCCGATGACGTCGAATCCCGCATCCACGCCGATCTTTTTGAACATGGGCGTATTGATGTTGCGCGTCACCGAGAAATGTAGCTGCACGACGATGTCGCGCTTTTTGTATTCCTGCATCAGGAAGAGCAACAGATAGCCGAAAGCCCCTTCTTTTTCCGCATCAGTCAACGCTCCGCGGCGGGCAAACAGCCCCTCCATCTCCTCTTCCGTTGCATAAACGGAAGGAAAATCCGCGAACCCGTGATCGGAGATTCGGCAACCCTTGGACGCAAAGAAATCGATGCGCGCGCAGAGCGCCTTTTTCAGATCGTCCAGCGTCTGTATCTCCACGCCCGCCGCTTTGCCGAGTTCGGCGATATAGGCGGGATCGAGGGAATAGAGCTTGTCGGGACGGAAAGTGGGCGAAACGTTAATGCCGTCGTATATCGCATGAGACGCGAGATTTTCGGTCGGGTCGTTCGTCGTCGCCACAAACTGCACTTTGAATTTGTTGAGCAGTTTGCGTACCGTTACGTTCTGCAATTTTTTATTGGCCTCGTCGAAAATCTTGTCGGCGGTATCCTTGTTGAGCGGCTCATAGATGCCGAACACCTGTTGCAATTCGAGATGAGTCCAATAATAGAGCGGATTGCCGATCAGTTTGGGAACGATCTCGGCGTATTTTTCAAACTTTTCTTTCCAGGAGGCTCCGCCCGTTATGTAATATTCGTCCACGCCACACATACGCATGGCGCGCCACTTATAGTGATCGCCGCCCAGCCACAGCGTGCCGATGTCGCCGATGGGCGCATCCGATGCGATGAGGTCCTGATTGAGATGACAATGATAATCGATGATCGGGAGATCCTTTACCTCTTTATATAAAAGAGCCGCGCTCTCCCCTTCAATAAGTACGTCGTCCGCAAAAAAACCTTTCATTGCTTTTTCTTCTCCGTTCCGTCAGACCCCGCTGTAAGCATTGAATCCGCCGTCAACGGGAACGACGACGCCGGTCACGAAACCGCTCGCCTCATCGCTTGCCAGCCACAGAAGCGTACCGATCAGATCGGAGGACTCGCCGAACTTTTTCATGGGCGTTGCCGCAAGGATCTTGCCCGTACGCGCCGTCGGCGTACCGTCGGGATTGAAGAGCAGGTCTTTGTTCTGCTTGGTGACAAAGAATCCGGGCGCGATGGCGTTCACGCGGATGTTGCAGGGAGCAAAATGCACCGCCAACCACTGCGTGAAGTTGGAAACGCCCGCCTTGGCCGCACTGTATGCGGGGATCTTGGTCAAAGGACGGAAGGCGTTCATGGAAGAAACATTGATGATGTTCCCGCCCGTCTTGACCATATCTTCGGCAAACACCTGCGTTACGAGGAAGGTGCTGACGATGTTGAGATCGAACACGAAACGCAGACCGCTCTCTTCGATCTTGAAGAAATCCTTGATGCCCTCCGTGTCGGGGGTCATATACTCGTTATCGGTATTGGCCGTCGCCTTATTGCCGCCGGCGCCGTTGATGATGAAGTTGACTTTGCCGAACTTTTCGTTGATGATTTTCTTGGCTTCGATGATGCTCTGTTTATCCAGGCAGTTTGCCTTGATGCCGATGGCATTTTCGCCGATCTCTTCGGCAAATTGTTTAGCCGCCTCTTCATTCAGGTCGAGGAGCGCGACTTTCGCGCCGTTCGCCGCCAACGCGCGAGCGAATTCGCTCATCAGCACGCCGCCGCCGCCCGTGATGGCGACAATCTTATCGCTCAGATCCACAGTAAAAGGTGTTTTCATGATTCTTGCCTCCATATGAATTATATATTGAAAAATTACCGATGAAGGTCTTTCGCCCGAAGGGTGAAAGGACTTTTCAATTGTTACAATGTTTTATCGATGCGTTTACTTTTTCAGCGTTTTTTCCGTCGCTTCGAAAAGACCGTTGAGATACGCCGCACCGAGCGCGCGGTCGTACAGACCGTAACCGCCCTTGCCCGTTTCGCCGAAAATGCTCCTGCCGTGGTCGGGACGGACATAACCGTCAAATCCGTTCTCCACCAGCGCGCGCACGATGGCTGCCATATCCAAACTGCCGTAGGAAGAGCAATGCCCCACTTCGCAGAAGGAATCCTTGTCGTCCGTCCACAGGACGTTGCGCAGGTGCGCAAAATGTACGCGGCCCTGTGCGGCGTATTTCGCGGCCATATGCACGAGGTCATTGGACCGTCCGGCGCCGAAAGAGCCCGTGCAAAGGGTGATCCCGTTGCACTTGGAAGGAACGGCGGCAAACAGTTTGTCCAGATCGGCTTCGCAGGAAACGATGCGGGGCAAACCGAACACGTCCCAAGGCGGATCGTCGGGATGCAACGCCATCACGACGCCCGTCTCCTCACAGACGGGAATAATTCTTTCCAGGAAATAAATGAAATTCTCAAACAGTTTCTCGTGGCTGACGTCTTTATACGCTTTCAGCAACCCCTGCAACTCCTCGGGCGTATAGCTTTCGTCCCAACCGGGCAAATGCAGGTTTGTCGGGTCGATTTTCTTGAAATCTTCATTGGAATAAGCAAGGGAAGTGCTTCCGTCGGGATTGCGATGGGCCATCTCGGTGCGCAACCAGTCGAATACGGGCATGAAATTGTAGCACACGCACTTTACGCCGTGCCGCGCCACCACACGGATATTCTCGCAATAATTGGCAATGTATCTGTCCCTATCGCCCCGACCGAGTTTGATGTCCTCGTGCACGGGAATGGACTCGATCACTTCAGCTTTCAACCCTTTCTCGGCCGCGAGATCTTTCAATCTCTTCATCGAAGCATCGCTCCAAACCTCTCCGACCGGCACGTCATAGACGGCGGTTACAACACTCTGTACGTTCGGGATCTGACGGATATAATCCAAAGGGATGCTGTCCTTTTCGCCATACCACCGAAATGTCATTTTCATTTTTCGGCACCTCTCCTTTACTAAAAAAATCGATTTTTTCAAAAAATGTTCCATGCTTTCAATTTATCGGATCATTTTAACTATAACAATTATATCACAAAAAAAATCAAATATCAATTGCATTTATTTCCCAAAAAATATTGCATTTTTTCCATTAAGGTGTTATAATAAGGTCATGGAATACAATTTGGTTTATCCGAATATGAATTTTGCCCACAAAACCGACTGCGGTCCGGAATTCGCCGAGACGTTTGAAGAGCATTATCATATCGTCTATGAAATGCTCTATCTCGTGGAAGGCGACGTGGAACTTATTCTGGAAAATAAAAAATTTACAATGGCTGTGGGCGACCTCGCCTTTATTCAGCCCGGACAGCATCATCATATCAACCCCCTTTCCGACAAGAAATATGAAAGGTATGTCATCAAATTTCCGGAATACGAAATTCCGAAAGACCTTTTGCCTGTCCTGAAAGAGAAAAATACCTGTTGCTCAATCGCGCAGACGGTCATCCCGCAACTCTTCGAGCGTATGGACTGGCATTGCCAGAATTATTCCGGAAACAGCCTCAATTACCTCATGGAGAGCGTGTTGCACGAAATCATCACATATTTCTGCAGTAAGGAAATCGTCGATACGGACATCGTCTTTTACAGCAAAAAAATGGCGGACGTCGTTGATTATATCAACGAAAATATCGCTTTGCCATTGAAAATTTCCGACATCTGCGAGCATTTCCACTACTCAAAGTCCTACATATGCAAAGAATTTTTGCGTTGCATGGACGTTCCGATCATTCAATACGTGCGCACCAAAAAGATCCTGCTCGCCGACTCGCTCATCAAGGAAGGTGTCAAACCGACCGTTGCCTATAAGCAGTGCGGTTTTTCCGATTATTCGACCTTCTTCCGCGCCTATCGCAAGATCATCGGCGTCCCCCCTTCCGAGACCTGAGCATTCCCGCCGTCCCCAAAGCGGCGAAGCGAAGCAAACCGACATAGAAGCAACCGATTTTTAATCAATTTTTCGATTTACGCCGTTTTTTCTTGCTTTTTAATGGCTGATATAATTCAAAAAAAAACACCGTATGCCGCCCCTTTTTTAAGGAGCGGCATACTGCTATTCTTTTGCCGATTCTTTCAGCCTTTTTATGACTTCTCCGCGCAAAAAACAGAGGCAATTATCCATGGCCGTCGGTTTTCTGCGCATCCTCGGTTTTGCCGTTTTGGTGGATTTTTTGCAGTTTTTATAACCGATTGTTTCATCATCCGATCGGGTCAAATTTTGCCGCACGGCGTTATTTTCTTTGAAAATCGCCGTGCGGTATTTTTATATAAAAATATGCGTTATATTTTACTATATCTTTCGAGTTGTATACCCCCGAGTTGTATACCCGGCTGTATTTGTATATACTGCCTATTTGTCCTTCCCGCTATACTGTCTATACCGCGCGCACGACAAACGCCGGATAGACGTAATTGTATTTTTCTATATCCTTCGTATTTGTATATCATGGGATTTTGTTTTGATTGTTTTTACGCGCTATATTTTGAACTTTTCTTGCCTGTTTTTCGACGATCGTACGTTTTTATTCCGCCAAGTTCCTTCACATTCTTTCCCTTTTCGCGTCCCTCTTCAAAGGAAGGATTTTACCGCATCCCCGAGCATTCCTTTATCTTCTTCTTTCCGCTTCAAACGTGAATTGTACTGCGTTTCGACCGCCTAAAATTGATATTTTCCCTTGACGAAGAATAAAAACTATCAAGCAAACTATGTTTTTTCCCTTCAAAAAAACAATATTCCGACATAATTTTCGGCATCGTGAAACATCATGAAACAACCGTGAAACCGTCGTGAAACGTGCCGAATGAAAAAGAAAACACTCGTTTTTTCCCCTTTCCTCGTCGCAAGGCAGACGGATAAAATCCAAGCACCGAAACGACAAAAGAAGAAGATTTTTTACAATAAAAAAACAAATAAAATTTGCTAAAAAATCTTTTTTCCTAATAAAGGAGCCCGAACGTTGATCTGTTCGGGCTCCCTTTATACACTTTTCAAAATACCTAAACAGCACTCTGTTTTCAATAAAAATAGTGTATTTTTTATGTATTACGTCTGGCATAGTACTGTATATAAGTATTTATACTTCTATTTCGTAATCAAAATCGTCCATCACATAGCCGTTTCCGATGTCCCGCACGACCGCATTCACGCGGCGAAATCCGAGTTTTTCATAGACCGCGATCGACGCTTGGTTGTATTTGTTGACGCTGAGCGCGATTTTATGTACCCCTGCCGAGAGCGCCTTTTGTCTGAGAAATTCGAACGCCTTTCTTCCGTACCCTTGCAAACGGAAGGCTTTCAGAATGTAAAACTTGGAAAGATAGAGCCGATCGGGATACAATTTTATTCCCATATACCCGCCGACAGAACCGTTCACGGAAATGAAATAATATTCATATCCTTCCCGTGCCTGCTCTTCAAACGCGTGCAGACTTTGAAATTTTTCCACCATATATTCGATCTGATCGCCGCTCAGGCAACAGGGAAAATATTCCCGCCAGACCTCCCCCGCCTTTTCGGCGAGAAGATTCCAATCCGATTGACTTGTTACCCGCTCAAATTTTACCATAATCCTCCTTTGCCCGCTTTCAGAGTCATTTTCTTTTTTGGTCAATTTCTGTTTGCGTCAAATTCGCCGCGCAACAGGGAATACATTTTCATATCTTCCGTCTTTCCGTTCTTAAAGGCATTTGCGCGCATCGTTCCCTCGCAAACAAAACCGCATTTTTCCAGCACGCGGCAGGATGCCGTATTGCGCGAAAAAGGCTCTGCAAATATCCGCACGATGTCGCTTTGCGCAAAGACGATACCGCATACCTTTCGCACCGCCTGCGACATGACGCCGCGATTCCAATACGGTTCGGCGAGATAATAACCGAGCTCGGCGGTAAAACGGTGAATGTTGCCCATTCTGCTCACCCCCACACTGCCGACCGCCCTGCCGTCCAGCGTTACGGCAAACATGAAATGTTCGTTCGGATCGGCAGACAAAGCAAACGAGATGAAATCCTCCGCGTCCTTTTTGGTATAAGGAAAAGGCAAGCCGTCCCGCAAATTGTCCTGCACCCTCTTTACATTGAGCGCGGCGGCAAGATCATCCGCATCCGAAAGCCGCCATTTCCTTACGGAAACGTTTTGTTTTTCCATCCCCCTTTTCTCTCCTTACAATAATTTTTCCAGGATCTTTGCAAGCGCGCATTTGCAGTGCTCATAGGTCAATCCGCCCTGAAAATACGCCGTGTACGGTTTACGGATGGGCGCGTCGGCGGAAAGCTCGACGGAGGCACCGCTCACGAACGTCCCCGCGGCCATGATGACTTTATCGTCATAGCCCGGCATATCCCACGCTTCCAGATGTACAAATCCGTCCACGGGAGACGAATCCTGCACCGATTGAATGAAATCGCAAAGCTGTTTTTCGGTATCGAAACGAATGGCGCGTGTGATGTCCGCGGGGTCTTTGTCCAGTTTGGGAAAATTTTCATACCCCAGTTTTTCCATACATTTTCCGATCAGAAGACTGCCTTTCAATGCCTGCGCAACCACGTGGGGCGCGAGAAAAAAGCCCTGATAAAAATACTGATACCCGAAGGCATACGATCCGATCTCTCCGCCGACGGAAGGCGCGGTCAGCCGCCTTTCCACGAGATCGATATATTCCCGTTTTCCCACGACGTAACCGCCCGTCGGCGCAAGCCCGCCGCCGGGGTTTTTGATCAGACTCCCCGCGATCACGTCGCACCCGACGTCGGTCGGCTCTTCTTTTTCAACAAACTCCCCGTAACAATTGTCGGCGAAAATACATCCCGTAAAGCCTTTTTCGCGCGCAAAAGCGCACATTTCCCCGATCTCACCGACCGAAAAAGCGTCCCGCAATTCATATCCGCGCGAACGCTGGATATAAAGCATTTTATATTTCTTCTCCCCCAACGCTCTTTCGACCGCGGGATAATCGAATTTTCCTTCTGCCGTCAAAGGCAGAACGTCAAAGGAAATACCGAAGTCCTTCAAGGAGCCGTTCCCCTCACCGAAAATTACCCCCTGCAGGGTGTCGTACGGTTGTCCCGAAACACAAAGAACGTTGTCCCGCGGGCGCAAAATTCCGAACAGCGCAACGGTCAGGGCGTGCGTACCCGAAAGGAGCGCGGGCGAAACCAGCCCCGCTTCTCCGCCGAATGCGTCGGCATAGACCTTTCCGAGCGTTTCCCTGCCCACGTCGCCGTAACCGTAACCCGTGGAAGGCGCAAAATGCATGGCCGCCACGCGGTTTTCCGCAAAGGCTTTCAGCACCTTCCGCTGGTTATAAAAAGAAACATCGTCCAGACGGCGGAACGCCGCAGACAATTCTTCTTCGCTTTCCCGTATCAGATTTTCGATTTTTGTATTCATGGCAAAAAGTCCTTTCCGATCCAGCGCAACCCCGCAAATTTGCGGAAAAACGTCAATTGACGTTTGGCGTAGTTGCGCGTGTTCTTTTTAATTTTCTCCTTCATCTCCCCTTCGCTCTCGCCGCCGCGCAGGCCTTCGAGGATCTCCTTATACCCGATCGCCTGCATACATTGGCAATGCTCGTCTACACCGCGCGCGATGAGCCCTTTGACCTCATCGACCAGCCCCGCGTCAAACATCGTTTCCACGCGGCGGTCGATCCTTTCGTACAATTCCTCGCGCGGATAATCGACGGCATACGCCTCGTACGCAAAGCGCGGCGTAAGAGAATCGTGCTGTTCGGACTTCTTTTTGCCCGTCAACTCGTAAATTTCCAGTGCGCGCACGACTCGTTTCACGTCGTTTTCATGTAGCTTGGCGGCACTCTCCACGTCGCATTCTTTGAGCAAGGAATGGAGATACCCTCTTCCCTTTTCTTCCGCTATGCGCATATATTTTTCCCGTACCTTTTCATCCGCCGCCGCGCCGCCGAGCGCACGGGAAAACAACAGCGCCTGCATATAAAAACCCGTCCCGCCGCAGACGATCGCCGTCTTACCGCGAGAGAGAATATCTTTCAAAACGGGCAACGCCATGCGTTCGTAATCGCTCACGGAAAAGTTTTCCGTCGGTTCCGCCACGTCGATCATATAATGCGGAACGCCCCGCCGTTCCGCGGCGGTGGGCTTGGCCGTGCCGATGTCGAGCCCGCGATAGACCAAAAGGGCGTCTGCGGAGATCACTTCGCCGTCATATTTCTCGGCCAGCGCGACCGCCAGCGCCGTCTTGCCGCTGGCGGTCGCGCCGCCGACAACGATCACCCGTCCGCTCATACAATCCTCTTGAACATCTTTTCGACTTCGTATTTAGTCAGCCGCACCACGGCAGGCCGACCGTGCGGGCATTTCAGCCCCGCATCTCCGTTCATATCCTTTAAAAGCGTTCTGACTTCGTCTTCGCTGAGCTGCATGCCGCCCTTGACCGCCGCCTTACACGCCGCCGTCGCCAGCCGATCGCGCAAAATTTCCTTGAGTTTTATCCCGCGCAACCCGGATATATCCCGCAAAATGCCGTCAAAAAACTCGTCCAGCGCAATGAACTGCAGGTCGATCGGCACGGCGGAAACGGAAAACATACAATTTTCCTTTTCGTCGATCGCAAAGCCGATCTCCCGCAAAACGGGCAGACAGTCTTCCAGAAAAATCGCCTCGGCGGGCGTCACCTTGCGCAGATAGGGCACCAACATGGGCTGTTGCACGACTGCACGGTTCTCCATTTTGCGCTGTAACCGATCGAAAATCAGCCGTTCATGCGCCGCGTGCTGATCGATGAGATAGGCATTGTCCCCCCATTCATAGATGAGAAAGGTATTGAACAGATTTCCCTTATATTCGCAGTGCGCCACATCGATCTTCATCTGCGCATCCCGCTCTTTTTTGCGCGCGTCTTCCTCGGCGAGGAATTTCTTGTTCTCTTCGAACGCATCCCCCGCGCCGCCCTTCGGCGCGTTGATCTCCAAGGTATTTTCCTCAAAGAACAGGTCGGCATAGGGCTGTTTTTGTTCGGCCGCTTCCGTCTTTTTGACCGCTTTTTCCGCGGGAAAGCCCTTTCTCACTTCCTCGAAAGGTAATTCCTCCGCTCCGTCGTCCTCTTCCGTATCCGAAAAATACGACTGTTCGGTTTTGAACTTGGCCTTTGCCGCCTCGATCTCGCTCTTTGCCTGTTCATACGTATAGGCGGGCGTATACGGCAAAGAAGATTGCCTTGCGGGCGCAAACGAACTTGCCGCACCGCTCTTTCCGCCGCAAGCCCCTTCGACCGCCGCCGCGCCCGAAGGTACTGCCGCGGGGTCCTCAAGACTGCCCGGAACGTCGGGCACGACGTATTCGAGCGCCTTGGAGTTACCATCCAGAACAGCCGACACGACGCCGTATAAGGCACTGTACACCACCTGATTATCGGCAAAGCGCACGTCCGCTTTATTGGGATGCACGTTGACGTCCACCAATTCGGGCGACATATCGACATACAGGACGTAAAAAGGATATTGCCGCTTCATGGTATAACTTGCATACGCATTGGTCAATGCGGCGGCAACGGTGTTGTTGACAACGAACCGTCCGTTCAAAAATACGCTCTGATAGCTGCGGTTGGGTTTGAAATAATTCTGATTGCCGATGTACCCGCGGATGCGGATGCCGTTCTTTTCTGCATCCAGACGATAGACGTCTTTGAGCAACGCCGCCCCGTACACACAGGCAAGCGCTTCTTCCTCGCCGCCGCCGAAAGACTGCGCCAACAGACGGTTGTCGGCAAAATAGCGGAACCGCACGGCGGGGTGTGAAAGAATGAAGCGATTGACAAAGGTGGTGATGTCGGATTCCTCCGCCTTGTCCGATTTCAGAAATTTCAGCCGCACGGGTGTGTTGTAGAAGAGATCTTCCACTTCGACGAGCGTGCCGTCGTCCCCCGCCGCACGGGTCGGCTCGCCGATCTCTCCGCCGCCACATTCAATTTGATAGCATTCCGCGCCCGCGCACTTGGAAGTGTAACGCATATGCGAAACCGCCGAAATGGAAGCGACGGCTTCGCCGCGGAAGCCGAGCGTGCAGATGTTTTCAAGATCCTGCGCTTTGGCGATTTTACTCGTCGCATGCGGCAAAAAAACACTCTTTAAGTCGGCATATTCAATCCCCCCGCCGTTGTCGAGAACGGAGATATAGCTCTTGCCGCCCTTCTCAATGCGGATCTCGATCTCGCTCGCGCCCGCATCGAGCGCGTTCTCCACGAGTTCCTTGACAACCGAATAGGGACGGTCCACGACTTCCCCCGCCGCGATGCGGTTGTATACGTTGGGACTTAAAATATTGATCTTCGCCATGGTTTACTCCTTATCTTCCCCTTCCTTTTCTATCTCCGATTTCAGCTGGGAGAGTAGCAAAAGCGCCTGTACGGGCGAAAGCGTATTGACGTCCGTTTCGGAAAGGACCTGCTCCACGTGCGAAAGCGCTCTTTTCGTTTCCGCCGTCTCTTCCGCGTCTGTCTCCTCCGCCGAAAAGCTGAAATCGGGACGGTTGACGTCGTTCTTTTCGAGTTTTTTGAGTATCTGCCGCGCGCGGCTCGTCACCTCTTTGGGCACGCCCGCGAGCGCCGCCACTTCCACGCCGAAACTCTTGTTTGCCCCGCCGCGCTGGATCTTGCGCAAAAATACGATGCTCCCGCCCAGCTCGCGCACCGTTACCTTATAATTCTTGACGCCTTCCAGCTTTCCTTCCAGTTCGGTCAGCTCGTGGTAATGCGTGGCAAACAGCGTCTTGGCGCGGGTGTTCTGCGTCAGAAATTCCACGACCGCCCAAGCAATGGATAAACCGTCGTAAGTACTCGTTCCGCGGCCGACTTCGTCCAGAATCAGAAGACTGTCGGGCGTGGCGTGCAGGAGAATGGAAGCGACTTCGGTCATTTCCACCATGAACGTGGACTGATCGAAAATCAGGTTATCGCTCGCCCCCACGCGGGTGAAGATCCTGTCCGTCAAAGGGATCACTGCGCTCTTGGCGGGCACGAAAGACCCGATGTGCGCCATCAGCACAATGAGCGCGGTCTGGCGCATATACGTCGATTTGCCCGCCATATTGGGTCCCGTGATGATCATCGTGCGGTTTTCCCCGCCGTCCATCACCGTATCGTTGGGAACGAACCGTTCCCGCGATATCGCTTCCACGACGGGGTGTCTGCCGTCGACGATCTTCAATTCTCCGCCCCGCCCGGAGATCTGCGGGCGGCAATACTTATTTTCTTTCGCCACGCTCGCAAGCGCGACCAGGCAGTCAAGGAGAGCGACGGAGCGGGCGACACTCTTCAATTTTTCTATGTTTTTGCCTAAAATTTCTTTGATTTCGTTATACAATTGCGCTTCCAGCCGCAGAGAAGTCTCTTCCGCGCCGAGAATGCGGCTTTCCAGTTCCTTCAACTCCTCCGTAACGTATCGTTCGGCGGTCGCCAGCGTCTGCCGTCGGATATACCGTTCGGGCGCGCGGTCCTTGAAGGAATTGGGGATTTCGATGTAATAGCCGAACACGCGATTGAATCCGATTTTGAGCTTGGGTATCCCGGTGGCGTTCCGCTCCCGCTCCTCCATCTCCGTTTTGAGCGCGTTGGAGTTTTCGCGCAACGCGCGCACTTCATCCAGTTCGGCGCTGTATCCCGCGCGGATATATCCGCCGTCCTTGACGACCGATGACGCTTCGGGGTCAATGGCGCGGGCCAGAAGTTCATATACCTCCTTCATGTCAAAGAGGCCACCGTCTATGTCCCGAACGGCTTTGGACGTAAACCCGATCAACTGAAACTTCAAGGACGGCACGGCGCGCAAAGAAGCCGCCAGCGCCAGGCAGTCGCGGGGCGTGAGATTACCGTTGGAGATTTTTCCTGCCAGCCGCTCGACGTCGCGTATCTCTTTGAGTGCATCCGAAACGGCGTAACGCACCACCGTACCGTTGACCAACTCCTCCACGCCGTTCAGGCGATATTCGATTTCCTCTTTATCATTGAGCGGAGAAAGCACCATCTCATGCATCAGACGGGCGCCCATTCCCGTTGCCGTCCGATCCAGAAGCCACAACAAAGAGCCGTATTTCTTATTCTCGGCGTTGCTCTTCACCAGCTCGAGATTCCTGACGGCGATCGGATCGAGGGTCATATACCGTTCGCATTGCAGCATTTTGACGGAAGTGATATTTTTCAGCGCGTGTTTCTGCGTTTCGCGCAGGTATTCCACCAGCGCGCCCGCCGCGCCGAGCGCCGCGGTGCGACCCGCAATGCCGTAAGCCGACAGCGACTGCACGCCGAATTGTTCGCAGAGCGCTTTGTCGGCGTGTTTTTCGTTGAACGCCCAGGCGTAATAAGAAGAAAACGGCGGCAAAATCTTATGTTTGACCTCTTTGAGATCCTTTCCCGCAAAGAGCATATCGTCGTCCGAAATGATCTCCGCCACGGATAGTTTGACGAGCTGATCGGCCGTGTGTTGCAGCGCGTCCGCGCCCGTAAATTCCGCCGCACAGAACTCTCCCGTCGTGATGTCCGCCCACGCCGCGCCGCAAACTTCCCCGTGGCGGCAGACGGCGGCGATGAAATTATTCTTCCTTTCGTCGAGCATACTGTCTTCCGTGAGCGTACCCGCCGAAATAATGCGGATCACGTCCCGTTCCACGAGTTCGGACGCCTTATTTTTCTGCGAAGGGTCGGAAAGCTGTTCGCATACGGCGATCTTCTCCCCCAGCGCGACCAGCTTGGCGATGTATCCGTCGGCGGCGTGATACGGAATGCCGCACATGGGCGCACGCTCGGAAAGACCGCAGTCCCTGCCCGTCAATGTCAGATCGAGAAGGCGGGACACCTTGATCGCATCGTCGAAAAACATCTCGTAAAAATCCCCGAGACGGTAAAAGACGACGCAATCCTTATGCGCCTCCTTAATCTGAAAATAATGTTGCATCATCTGTGAAAGTGCCATATTTTTTACCTTCCGTACCTGCGCTCTATATACTCTTTATTTACCCGTTCAAAACAAAAGAATTTTTAAGCCGACAAAAACCTACCGCGCCTTTACCATCGTCCCGAAGAGAGAGACGCCGTTCGCGCCGTCGATTTTCAGCGTTACGAATTTTCCGATCATATTCTCTTTTGCGGGGAAATACCCCATTCTGCCGTATTCGTCCCGCCCGAAATATAAATTCCGTTTGGGATCGAAGTCCTCGCAGAGTATTTCCGCCTCTTTGCCGACATATTTCGCGCTCTTTTCCCTTGTCAGGGCGTTGACGACCTCGATGAGGCGCATGATGCGCGATTTTTGAACGGCCTCGGGCACCCGATCGGGCATCGCGGCGGCCTTCGTCCCCGTACGCGGGGAATAGACAAAGGTAAAAGCCGAGGCAAAGCCGACTTTCTTCACCAGCGACACCGTCGCTTCAAAATCCTCTTCCGTTTCGCCCGGGAAACCGACGATGATATCCGACGTCAGTTCAGCGTCGGGAATTTTCTCTTTCAGCATGGCGACCTTTGCAAGATATTGCTCCGCCGTGTAGCGGCGGTTCATGGCTTGCAGGATGCCGTCGCTCCCGCTCTGCACGGGCAAATGCACGAGATGACAGATTTTACGGTTGCGCCCAATGACTTCGACGAGCTCCTTTGTAAAGTCCTTGGGATGGGAAGTCATAAAACGCACGCGGAAATCCCCTTCTATGTTCGCCACCCGTTCCAGAAGTTCGGGAAAACGCACTTCCGTCGCACCGTCGCTCCCGTAAGAATTGACGTTCTGTCCGAGCAGGGTAATTTCGCGGTACCCCTCTTTGACCAGCGCGCGGCATTCCTCCAGAATATGTTCGGGCTGCCTCGACCGCTCCCGCCCACGGACGTACGGCACGATGCAATAGCTGCAAAAGTTATTGCAACCGTACATGATATTCACCCAGGCATTGGGATAACTGTTGCGCAAAGGCGGATCGTATTCGGTCACTCCCTGTGCCTCTTCACGCAGGGATACGATCTTCTTTTTGCGGTGAATGCGCTCCTCGATCAGATCGCCCAGCTCTTCCAGATTGAGGTTGCCGAACACGATATCCACAAAAGGAAAGCGCTGTCGGATAATTTCGGCTTTCCCCTTCTCCTGCGTCATACAACCGCCGACCGCAATGATGAGTTCGGGACGGGCGCGCTTTAATTTTTTCAGCTCTCCGATGTTGCCGAACGCGTGATTTTCCGCGTTCTCCCGAATGCAGCAGGTATTGAAGAGAATAACGTCCGCCTCGCTCTTGTCCTGCGTGGCGACATAGCCCTTGCGCGCAAGAATGCCCGCCATCTTTTCCGATTCGTGCAGGTTCATCTGACAGCCGTATGTTACAATGTGATATTTTTTGATTTTTTCTTCGTTCATGTATTTTCCGTCAACGAGTATTTTAGATAACAGTTTAACATTTTTTTACGTTTTTAGCAACCGTTTAATAATAAAATTATTAAAAAAGAAGATACTGTCCTTATGAGAATCGTAAAAAAAATACTTGTAATATCCCTCGTCGCCCTTTTGGTGGGTGCGCTGGGGTGCGCGATATATTATCTGATTTCGACGGCTTCCGCGTCCCTCGACGCGTCGGCTTTACGCCCCGTACAGAACTGTGTCTCCGTCTACGACGAAAACGATCACCTGATCGCCGAATGCTCGGCTTCGGGCGCAAACGGGACGGCATATGAGGATCTCTCTGCCGATACCGTGCACGCCTTCGTTTCCGCGGAAGACAAACATTTCTTTTCGCACGGCGGACTGGACTATAAACGCATGGCAAAGGCCTTGTGGCGCAACGTTACCTCCCTGTCTTTCAAGGAAGGCGCCTCCACCATCTCCCAACAACTCGTCAAAAATACACAGCTTTCCCCCGAAAAGACCATCGACAGAAAACTCAAGGAAATCAAACTGACCCGCCAGCTTGAACGCAGATATTCCAAGGAAGAAATTCTGGAAATGTATCTCAACACCATCTATTTCGGGCACAACTGTTACGGCATCGAGAGCGCTGCACGGTTCTATTTCGACTGTCAGCCCGAAGACCTCACCCTCGCACAATCGGCAACCCTTGCGGGAATGGTGCGTTCCCCCAATAATTATTCCCCCTTCAAACAGCCCGAAAAGTGCCGTTCAAGGAGAAATTATGTGCTGAAAGTCATGGAAAGCGAAGGATATATCAGCGAAAGTCAACGCCTGCAAGCCGAAGCGGAAGAACTGCCCGAAAAGGAAAACAACCGTCAGGGATTCGCCGAAAGCTATCTGGACGCCGTCTTTTCCGAAGCCGAAGAGTATATCGGAGAAAACGCCTACGGCGGGCTCAAAATATACACCTATCTCGATACCGACCTTCAAAAAAAACTCGAAAGTCTTTCCGCAATGAGCACGACGGACAAGAGTTTCTGCGTCATCGGCAACGCCGAACGCGGCGTAAAAGCCTTTTACTCCACCATCGGCAACGCGCGGCGTCTGCCCGCTTCCGCCATCAAACCCCTCCTCGTCTATGCGCCTGCCCTGGAGGAAAACATCATTTCCCCCGCATCGCCCGTTCTGGACGAAAGCACCGATTTCGGCGGCTATTCGCCGCGGAATTTCGACGGGGAATATCACGGATATGTGAGCGCACGGGAAGCGCTCGCAAAAAGCTATAACATACCCGCCGTTAAAATACTCAACGCCCTCGGTACGGAAAAAGGCGCAAAATACCTGGAAAAAATGGGATTGTCCACAGATAGGGAAGATCTGTCCCTTGCCCTCGCCCTCGGGGGCATGAAAAACGGCTATCCGCTCCTCGATCTCACGGCCGCCTACACAACTTTTCCTTGCGGCGGTATATACGCCTCCCCTTCTTTCATACAAAAAATCACGGATAAGGACGGAAAAACCGTCCGGCAAAGGACAAACGACGAAAGACGGGTATTCGGCGAAGACACGACGACACTGCTCAACGATATGCTTGCCGACGCCGTAACGGAAGGCACCGCCCGCAAACTCAAAAGCGCAGCAAACGGCTTCGAACTGTGCGCAAAAACAGGTACGGGCGGCACCGAAGCGGGCAATACGGACGCTTACTGCATCTCTTACACCTCGTTCAATACCATAGGCGTATGGCTGGGAAACGCCGACAATTCGCCCATGGAAAAGATTTCGGGCGGCGGGCTCCCCGCCAATATCAACGGAGAGATCGTAAAATATCTCAACGCCGAAAGCACGCCGCCCGACCTTAAAAAGTCGGCAGACGTTGTGGATTGCGTTCTCGATAAAAACGAATATGAAAAAAATCATAAACTCGTTCTGTGTGACCCCAACGCGCCCGTTCAGGAAAAAACTTTGCACGATTTCTTCAAAAAATCGGCTCTGCCGCGCGAGCAATCCGATTATTTTTCCCGTCCTTCCCTGCCGTCGCCCTCTGTTTTTGTGGAAAATAATTCTATTTGCATAGTACTATGTCAGGCGGAATACTATACAATTATAATAAACAGGGAAAGTGTGGACGGATTTCAGACTGTCTATCAAGGAAAATGTCCCGAAAAATTTACAGATACCGATGTGGAAGCCGGAAAAAGTTACGTCTATTCCGTTACCCCCTATTACAACCAATTTGTAGGAAAAACAATCATTCTTCCGCGCGTCTGCCTGGTAGCAGATTCGACTGCTCCCTCTACAACCTACTCCACGCCTTCCTCTCGGCAAAATGCGGGAGAACGACTTCCTGCGCCAATATTATGTCAGACAGAGTACAATTCAAAAAGCTTCGTTTTGTCTTGTTTTTGCCCTTTAAAGGCTTCAAAAAGCACAAAAATCGAAACCATCAATGACAATTTTTACAAGACGAAAGATTGCGGGACGGAGGAAGAAAAACAAAACGAAACAGGTAAAAATATGCTCGTTAAAACGCATTTCCCCTTTCAATCGAAAGGATCTTTATTCCTTTTTGAAGGCAATATACAATCGGAAAGCGGTGCTTCATGCGCGCAAATGCTTTTTATGCAAAAATCGAAAGGCAGCGATGAGAAGGAAGAAGGCGGATATATACCGCGGGAATGGTGGCGGGACCGTCGGCGAGAGAATGATGAGAATTTGTCCGTATCGAACAAACACGATCGGCAAGAAAATTCGGATGATCATTCCGACTGTTCGGCAGTGATTTTCAGAACTTCTCTCCGCTTAAATCCGATGCACGGACATTCCAATCGACACTTCTTAAAAAATTTTTCTGTACCGTTTGCGCAAAATACCGTCTTTCCTTCTGAAACCGTCGATGATCGCTGTAAAAACTGTTTTGCCGTCGATTGGATGAAAATTATTTTTCCGTTTATTCGCCGTCCCTTTCCGTTGCCCCTCACGTGAGCCGAAGCGACGGAAAAATTCCCGCTCCGAAAAAAATCCATTCTGTCTCATCGCATTTTAAGCGACTTATTTTTTCAGGCTTTTTTACTGTTTTTTTGCTATATTTTTTTAGCGGCAAAACTTTTTGTTAAAGAGAATTTTTTCTTGAAAAATTTTATGATCGATCTCTTGATTTTGATTAAAAAGTTTAAAAAATTTAAAACCACCAGTTGAACTGGTGGTTTGCACATACTCAAAAGGGTTTGGTTGCCGGCACACCCGTCAACGGGCATCAAAATTTGACAACGCATCGATCTCGGGCAGCCGCTATTGCGCGGCTGTCTTTTTCCCTTATTTATTTTTATACCCGCAAACGGATTCATTCAAAAATCTTTATCGTTCTCTTACATAAAAACACTGACAGTCGTTGATGGAAAGACAGCCCAAAACCCCGCTTAAAGCAACACCTGTGTCCAAATGTATTTTGCAATAGTCGGCAATATCCATACTTCCCTGCGCCGCGTCTTTCCGCTGATAACGCAAAATCTCATCCCTGCCTGTCAGGTACCGCACAGGCGTATGTCCGAATAAAACGCACTTACCGTTTTGAGGCAAAACATCCCTATCCTTAAAACTGCGGTCGTAAACGAGCTGTTCACACGTCACCTGCGATACGGGCAAAATTTTTCCGTTCTCTACAGGAATTCCCGCATGAACGCCGATAAAGTCGTCCGTTTCTGCATAGAACGGCAGAAAATCAAATTGATCCACCGTTTCCCAATCGAGCAGATATCCGTCCGCAAAATAATTGCGCAACCGATCCAATATCCAATCATAATCTTCCGTCCGGCGCATCATGGAGCGATAATATTTTAAAAAATCGTATTCGTGATTGCCCGCGATGCAATAAATATTCGGCATCGAAAACAGAAGTTTTGCGAGGCGGATACTGTTTGGCCCTTTGTCGATGATATCCCCCAATACATAGAGCCTGTCTTCGCCGCCGAATTTGATTTTATCGAGCAGACGGCAAAACAGGTCATAATAGCCGTGGATATCTGAAATACAATAATCCATATGCTCATTATAGCATACCGAAAAGGCGAAAGCAATAGCTCTTGAGAAATTTTCGAAAGCGTGTAAAAACGCACGCCGATCTTTATGGCGCAACTTTCTTACGCCGTTCGGCGATTTCTTCAAGTACAAACCCATCCGACTTTTAATTTTTCAATCGGAAATGTAGCGTTTTACAAAGACACTGTTTTTCTTTTTATATTCTTGCTTGAAATAAATTCTTTGGCAATATCCGCCGCAAAAGCAAGACACCTCCAACAGTTTTTCCCGATCGTTAATCTCCAGAAAGTCACTGTATAAATCTTCTTTCATCGGATGGGAATGCGTCATCATTTTCTCTTTTTGTCCCTGCCGATAAATAAATTCGTACAGCCCCTCCTCACTGTCCGCATAAGCATAAATCAGAACGGCCAGGCCGCTGTCAAACGTCCATTCGATGCAATTTTCGTCCTGAAGCACAAGCTGACCCTTGACGTTTTCTTGCTCCGCAATAATTTTGCGATACAGTTCTTCGGCGTTTTTCGGAACATATACGGCTTTTTCAATTTTCTCACACGCGAGAAATTCACACATGAACAGATCGAGATACTCTTCTTTTGTTTTTTCCTTTCGGATCAGTTTTACCAGCGAGGCAACGGCGATCGGAATACAAAAAAGCAGAAATTCAATCACGACAAAAATCGCAACAAAAATCCAAACAAAAATTTCGGACAATAAACTGTCCTTGTTCTCTTTCCCGTCTTGCTTTTTGGTGTATCCGTCGGGATCGTATACGATCGTCCCGGAGATTTCGCACCCGTCCGACAGATCGCGGCAACGGGCAAGATACCAAAAGCCGCTGTGCCCGCCCCGTCCGATGCCGATGCGAAAGGCATCGTCGCCGTCGTCGCGGTACAAAAATTCCCGCCCGCGGCGGGAAAATTCTGCAATCGCCTGCGGAAGTTCGGCTTTCACTTGCGCCTTCGTTAAGGACGTTTTGTAAGCGATAACCTCCTCCTGCATAGACCGCTCCTTTTTTCGTTCAGAAATCGATTTTTTCGATGGTTTTCAGAGCTTCTTCGAGCAAACCGTACACGTCAATTTTTGCCTCTTCCGCTTCGATATAGTCAAGCGCGGGACGAATGGCGGGATGACGGGGCAAAAAGACGGTACAACAATCCTCGAACGGCTGAATGGAAATGTCATACGCACCCATTGCGCGCGAACGCTCGATGATTTCGTTCTTATCGAACCCGACGAGCGGACGCAGAACGGGCAGTTTCTTGACGACTGAATTGGAAGAAGTCATGCCTTCGATGGTCTGCGACGCCACCTGTCCGAGGCTTTCGCCCGTAATCAGGCATTGTATGCCGTGCCGTTGCGCGACGATCTCGGCGATGCGGAACATGAAACGGCGCAAGAGCGTAACCATCAGTTCTTCGGCGCATTTGCGGTGTATTTCCTCTTGAATATGCGTCACCGAAACACAGTAGAGGCGCGTGCCGCAGGTATACGGGGAAAGAATTTTCGCAAGCTCCTCCACCTTTTCCTTGGCCTGCATATTGGTATACGGATAGGAATGAAAATGCAGGCAATGCACGTGCATGCCGCGTTTTGCCATCATATGCCCCGCAACGGGCGAATCGATGCCGCCCGAGAGCATCAGAAGTCCTTTCCCCGCCGTCCCCACGGGCATACCGCCCGCGCCGGCGAAAAATTCGGAAAATACGAGCGTCGTGCCGTCTTCACGCAGATCGAGATAGACATAAAAATCGGGAGTATGCACGTCCACCGTCAGGTTCTTTTTCGCGGCGAGCAGTCTGCCGCCGATCGCGCGGGAGATTTCCATGGAGTTGAGCGGAAAAGTCTTGTCGGCGCGGTGCGTCTCCACCTTGAAGGAACCTTCCTCGCGGCAGAGAGCCGCCGCGGCGCGGTAGATCTCGTCCATATCGCTTTTCACGCGCCTGCCGATGCTCATGGTGTGAATGCCGAATACCTTTTTGAGCGCGTCGATCAGACGATCGATGTCCTCTTCGGCAAAGTTCTCCACATAATATCGCCCTGCCGCCGTTGTCAGTTTGTGCGGAATGGCTTTGAGCACCGCCTCGATATTGTTGCGAAAAATGCGTTCGAAATAGCCGCGGTTCTTCTTTTTTAAGTAAATTTCCGCATAGCGGATTATGATGACCGATTGTTGTTCCATCAGAGATTCATCCTCTTTTTCAGCTCGGCGGCACAGCCGTTGAGTATTTTTATCGCCGACGCGACTTCGTCGGCAGTGGTTTCGGGGGAGAAACTGATCCGCAGAATCCCGTCCGCTTCGGCTTCCGTTCTGCCGCAGGCGAGAATGACGCGGGAATAGCGTTTTTTCACGTTGGACGAACAGGCGGAACCCGTGCCGACGATGAGACCGTTGTCATCCAACAGATGCAACAGCGTTTCGCCGCGCAGACCCTGCGCGGACACCGTCAGAATGTACGGCGTGCCGTTCTCGGGAGATACGGACGTGAAGATACTTTGATCCAGCCCCTCGCGCAGAGAATCGCGATACCCTTTGATGCGGGCATAGTCCTCCGCGAGAGCGGCAAACTTGGCCTCTGCCGCGAAGCGGAACTGCATAATGCCGAAAGTGTTCTCCGTGCCGCTCCGCTTGCCGTCCTCCTGTCCCCCGCCGTAAATGTACGGATGCAGGACGGAATAGGCCTTCTTGCGGGCAAACAGCCCGCCGACGCCTTTGAGCCCGCCGATCTTATGCGCCGAAACGGAATACAGGTCGACGGCGGCGCCCAATTTATAAGGTATTTTGCCGAACGCCTGCACGCCGTCACTGTGGAAATAAAGGCGGGGATTTCTTTTCTTGACGGCCGCCGCGAGGGCGTTGACGTCGTTGACCGCGCCCGTTTCGTTGTTGACGTGAATGACGGAAACCAACGACGTCTTGTCGTCGACAAGGGACAAGAGCCCCTCTTCGTTGACGCTTCCGTCACCGTTCAACGGCGCGACGCGCAGTTCGATGCCGCGGTTTTTCAGCTCGCTCGCCGCGGCGAATATCGCCGCGTGTTCCCCGCCGCTGATAACGAGATTGCCGCGACGGGCAAAGGAAAAGAGCGCCTGATTGTCCGCTTCACTGCCGCAGGCGGTGAACACGAGAGAGATTTCGGCGGGATCGCCGAGACGGGAACACAGATAGGTCCGCGCCTCTTTTAAGTCGGCGCGGACTTCCAGTCCTTCACGGTATAGACCGGACGGATTGAACCAACGTTCCTCCGTCCAGCGCATGGCGCGCTGCACCGCCCGTCCGTTCGGACGGGTGGTTGCCGCATTATCCAGATAAATTTTCATGACTTAAAACTCAATCTTGCCTTCAAAGGTCGTGATGACGGGTCCCATCAGTTCCACGGTATTGTCCGATTTATAGTTCACGATGAGATCACCCCCGCGCAATTTGACGGTGATGTTGGTATCCTTACGGCAGAAACCATTGAGAACACAAGCCACCGCCGCGGCAGCCGCGCCCGTGCCGCAAGCCCAGGTTTCGCCGTTGCCGCGTTCCCAAACACGCATTTTGATGGTGACGGGATTGACCACGCGGATGAATTCCGTGTTGATGCGGTTGGGGAAGTACTCACTGTGCTCAAAGAGCGGTCCGACCGTTTCCACGTCGACGTCGTCCACCTTATCGCAGAACACGACGCAGTGCGGATTGCCGATGTTGACGAGCGTGGCAGAATATTTCTGTCCGCCGATCTCGATCTCCTTGCCGACGATTTGCTCTTCTTCCTTCCAGACACAGGGAATTTCCGCGCCTTTGAGCCGCACTTCGCCGAGATTCACGCTCGCCGAACGGACTTTGCCGTTGATCGAATAGAGCCGCACTTCGTTGATGCCGTGGTCCGTTTCGATGCGCACCACGTCTTTATCTTTTACGATGCCCTTTTCCAAGAGATATTTGCCAACGCAACGGATGGAGTTGCCGCCGACACCGCCCGCCGAACCGTCGCGGTTGTATATGTGCATTTTTGCATCCGCGACATCCGACTTTTCGATGAGTACGATGCCGTCGCCGCCGATGCCGTAATGCCGGCTGACAAAGTTGATGGCGAGCGATTCGGGACAGGTGATCTTTCCGTCGAAATTGTTGAAATAGATGTAATCGTTGCCGCAGGCCTGCATCTTGGTGAATTCAAGCTGTAATTTTTCCTTGCGCAGGTTGTTGATGTCCACCAATTCGGTGTTGTTTTCGGTGAATTTGCTTGCAATGATGTCGCCGAGCGCGTTCGCCGTGTCGAGCGAGGTCAGCACCGTTATGCCGAGCAGTATGGCATGATGATGCAGGCGGATGTAGTCGTTGATCGATTCCATATCCGTCTTGCCGGTATAGATGATGTAATCGATCTTGTCCTCGTCCATCAGCTTGATGACCGTATCCGTCGCGGACAGTCTGTCCACGACCGAAACCTGAATGCCGAGTTTGGAGATGACCGCCGCCGTACCCTTGGTCGCATAGATATTGCAACCCAGATCGGCGAACTTCTTCGCCACGGACACGATTTCGAATTTATCCTGATCGTTGACCGTGATATACACGCCGACGGGCTTTTTCTTGGTCGGATGGCACATCTTGAACCCCGCGGAAACCAGCCCCTTGAAGAGCGCCTCCTCCATGGTCTTGCCGATGCCGAGCACCTCGCCCGTGGACTTCATCTGCGGGCCGAGCTGGGAATTGACGTCGTTGAGTTTTTCAAAGCTGAATACGGGGACTTTGACCGCCACGTACGGCGAATCGGGATAGAGTCCCGTGCCGTATCCGAGTTTTTTCAGCTTGGCGCCCGCGATGATCTTCGTGGACAGCTCCACCATGGGCACGCCCGTTACCTTAGAGATATACGGCACGGTGCGCGACGCACGGGGATTGACCTCGATGACATAGAGGCGGTTGCGGTAAATGAGGTACTGAATGTTGATGAGCCCCTTGGTTTTCAGTTCCAATGCCAATTGCGTGGAGACCTCAATGATCTGTTTGAGCATGGAATCGTCGAGGTTATAGGGAGGATAGACGGCGATGGAGTCGCCCGAATGCACGCCCGTACGCTCGATGTGCTGCATGATGCCGGGAATGAGTACGTCCGTACCGTCCGAAATGGCGTCCACTTCCAGTTCACTGCCCATGAGATATTTATCGCACAGAACGGGGTTTTCGATGCCCTGCGAGAGGATGACGTCCATATAGCGATTGACGTCGTCGGGCGTGAACGCGATGGTCATGTTCTGTCCGCCGATGACATAGGACGGGCGCAAAAGGACGGGATATTCCAGCGTTTCCGCCGCGCGGAAGGCCTCTTCCTTGGTCATGACCGTGATGCCCTTCGGGCGGGGAATGCCGTATTTTTCCAAAAGAACGTCAAAGCGCTCTCTGTCCTCGGCAATGTCCACGCTGTCGGCGGGCGTGCCGAGGATGCGGATACCGCGGGTCGAGAAATAGGAACACAGATTGATGGCGGTCTGTCCGCCGAACGTGATGATGACGCCGTAAGGCTTCTCCACGTCGATGACGTGCTGGACGTCCTCCGCCGTCAGAGATTCAAAGTAAAGCCTGTCCGCGGTGTCAAAGTCGGTCGAAACCGTCTCGGGGTTATTGTTGATGATGATGACTTCATAGCCGAGCTCTTTCAAGGTCCATACGCAATGCACGGAGGAATAGTCGAACTCGATGCCCTGTCCGATGCGGATGGGACCGGACCCGATGACGATGATACGCTTTTTCTGGCTCTTGGCAACGAACGGCTTGGCTTCGTCATCTTCGTCATAGGTCGAATAGAAATAAGGCGTCTGCGCCGAAAATTCGGCGGCACAGGTATCGACCATTTTGAATACGGCCTTCTTATGATACGGCACCTTCTGCCCCGAGAGCTTTTCAATGTCCTTGTCGAGATAGCTGTAATGCTTGCCCTCTTCATAGAGTTTTCTCGAAAGGACGCCCTTTTGAATGTTCTTGACCGAATATTCCTCTCCGTCAATCAGGACGGACAATTCGGGATCGTCCAATTCCTCCGCGCTGAGATTTTCGGCATAACTGCGGATGGTGCGGAGTTTGTTCTCATAGCGGACGAGGTTTTGTAATTTATGCAGGAACCAGCGGTCTATCTTGGTGATGTCAAAGATCTTATCGAGGGAAACGCCCCGTTTGATCGCCTCATAGACCACGAACAGGCGTTCGTCCGTCTTTTCGTGCAGGCGATCGACGATCTCCTCTGTGGACATCGGCATGAATTTCTTGTGATTGAGGGTCGTCATGGAAATTTCCGCGCCGCGCACGGCTTTCATGATCGCCTGTTCGAAGGTCGAACCGATCGCCATGACTTCGCCCGTCGCCTTCATGCGCGTGCCCAGTTCGCGCTTGGCGTATAGAAATTTATCGAACGGCCATTTGGGGAGCTTGACGACGACATAGTCGAGCGCGGGCTCAAAGCAGGCATACGTCTTGCCCGTAACGTCGTTTCTGATCTCGTCGAGATTGTAGCCGAGTGCGATCTTGGTCGCCACTTTGGCGATGGGATAACCCGTCGCTTTGGACGCGAGCGCCGAGGAACGGGAAACGCGGGGATTGACCTCGATGACCGAATATTCGAAGCTGTCGGGATTGAGCGCAAACTGGCAGTTGCATCCGCCCTCGATGCCCAGTTCCGTGATGATGGCGAGAGACGCCGAACGGAGCATCTGATATTCCTTGTCGGCCAGCGTCACCGCGGGCGCGATGACAATGGAGTCGCCCGTATGGATCCCGACGGGATCGAAGTTTTCCATGGAACAGACGGTGAGCACGTTGCCCGCACCGTCGCGCAGAACTTCGAATTCGATCTCCTTCCAGCCGCCGATGTATTTCTCGATGAGCACCTGCGTGATGGGAGAGAGCATCAGACCGTTGTGGGAAATCAGGCGCAACTCCTCTTCGTCATGCGCCACGCCGCCGCCCGCGCCGCCGAGCGTGTAGGCAGGGCGCACGATGACGGGATAGCCGAGCTTATTGGCAATTGCCACGCATTCATCCACGGTATAGGCAATGTCGGAAGGCACGACGGGCTGATGGATTTTCTCCATCGTTTCCTTGAAAAGTTCACGGTCCTCGCTGCGATCGATCGCGTCGAGCTTGGTGCCGATGAGTTTGACCCCGTGTTCGGCGAGAAAACCCGATTTTGCCAGCTTACAACCCATGGTAAGCCCCGTCTGACCGCCGAGGGAGGCGAGGAGAGAGTCGGGTTTTTCCTTGATGATGATACGCTTTAAGGACTCTTCGGTCAAAGGTTCGAGATAGATCTCGTCTGCAAGCGCGCTGTCCGTCATGATGGTCGCGGGGTTGGAATTGCACAGGACGACATTGATGCCCTCGCTCTTTAAGACGCGGCACGCCTGCGCGCCCGCATAGTCGAATTCCGCCGCCTGGCCGATGACGATGGGTCCGGACCCGATGACGAGTACTTTCTTGATATCACTTCTCTTAGGCATTGGTTTTCTCCTTTTGCTTTTGCATATTGCTTATAAACTTATCGAACAGGAAATTGGCGTCGTGCGGTCCGCCGCAGGCTTCGGGGTGGAACTGCACGGTATAGGCGTTGATGTCGTCGTAATCGACCCCTTCGCACGTCCCGTCATTGGCGTTTTCAAAACTCACGCGGCCCTTGACGCTGGACGAAATGACTTCATAGCCGTGGTTCTGGGAAGAGATGTACACCTGCCCCGTCGCCGTATCGCGCACCGGCTGGTTGGAACCGCGGTGGCCGTACTTCATCTTTTTGGTCTTGCCGCCCATGGCGAGCGCAAAGAGCTGATGTCCGAGGCAGATTCCGAATATCGGCTTTTTACCCGCAAGTTTTTTCAGGTTTTCGATGACCTCGGTATTCTCCTCGGGGTCGCCGGGGCCGTTGGTCAGCATGATGCCGTCGGGATCGAGCGAAAGCGCGTCCTCTGCCTTGAACCGGGAAGGTACGCGGATAACTTCGCAATCCCTCTTGACGAGTTCGCGCTCGATGTTGTTCTTCGCGCCGAAATCATAGAGCACGACTTTGTATTTGCCGCCCTTGTTCTGCACTTCGGGCGCGGAAACGGTCGTATTTTTGACGGCATCCGTCACGCGGTAGGCCGCCAGTTTTTCAAAGTCCTTGAAGGGCTTGGAGGTGATGGCGGCGTTCATGACGCCCGCCTCGCGAACGATCTTGGTCAGCTCGCGCGTGTCGATGCCGTATACGCCGACAATGCCCTGCTCTTTGAGAAAATCGTCCAGTTTCTTTTCGCAACGGAAATTGGACGGTTCGTCGCACTTTTCGCGCACGATGTAGCCGAACACAAAGGATTTGCGGCTCTCGAAATCTTCGGGGATGATGCCGTAATTGCCGATCAGCGGGAAGGTCTGCACGACGATCTGACCGTAATAACTGGGGTCGGTCAGCGTTTCGATGTAGCCCGTCATGCCCGTCGTGAAGACGAGCTCGCCGATTTTGTCCCCCTTCGCGCCGAAGCGGTAGCCCTTGAATACTTTGCCGTTCTGTAAGGTAACGTAAACTCTTTCTTCGCTCATTGTAAATGCTCTCCCGCTCTCTTTATTTCATCAGTTTGCAGAGCACGGCTTTCTGCGCGTGCAGTCTGTTTTCGGCCTCGTCAAAGATCTCCTCGGCGTGCGCCTCGAACACGTCGGCGGTGATCTCCTCCCCGCGGTGTGCGGGCAAACAGTGGAGTACCATGGCGTCCGGCTTGGCGAGAGACATCAGTTTGGCGTTGACCTGATAGCCTTGGAACGCCTTGGCGCGGATCTCCTTTTCCCCCTCTTCGCCCATGGACGCCCACACGTCCGTATACACGACGTCGGCGTCTTTGACCGCCTCTTCACAGGAGGTCGTCATGGTGAAACGGCCTTTGAATTCTTCTCCCTGCGCCCACGCGGTAAGCGCGGCGTCGGGACGGTAATTTTCGGGACAGGCGATGGAGAAGGACATACCCGTTTTGAGCGCGCCGACCATGAGGGAGTTCGCCATGTTGTTCCCGTCGCCGATGAAGCACATTTTGAGCCCCCGCAGGCTGCCCTTATACTCGCGTATGGTCATGAGATCGGCGAGCACCTGACAGGGATGACAGTAATCGGTGAGTGCGTTGATGACGGGAACGGAGCCGTATTTTGCGAGGTCCTCGACTTCCTTCTGTTCAAAGGTGCGGATCATGATGCCGTCGAGGTAGCGCGAAAGCACGCGCGCGGTATCCTCCACGGGCTCGCCCCTGCCGATCTGCAAGTCGCGGTTGGAGAGGAAGAGCGCATAGCCGCCCAGCTCGTACATTCCCACTTCAAAGGAAACGCGGGTGCGGGTGGAAGATTTCTGAAAGATCATGCCCAGCGTCTTGCCCTTCAGATATTCCTTGTGGATGCCGTTCTTGCGCTCATATTTGAGCTGATCGGCAAGATTGAGGATCGAATAGATCTCCTCCGTGGACAAATCCCCCAATTTCAGTAAGTGTTTCATTCTTCTATGACCTCCCTCAAAATTTTCAATCCTTTTTCCAATTCCTCGTCCGTGATGTTCAGCGGCGGCAGGAGCCTGATTTTGTCATGCGCCGTCAGCACGAACAAGCCCTTTTCGATGCAACGCTCGGCAACCGCGCGGGCGGGTTTATCCGTCTTGATGCCGATCATCATGCCCATACCCGACACCTTGGACACTTTGGACAGTTTATTCATTTCGGTATAGATATGCCAGCCCTTGCGCGTCACTTCGGCGAAAAGCTCTTCGTCCAGCCGCTTCACGATCGCCGCGCCCCCCGCGCAACATACGGGATTGCCCGCAAAGGTCGAACCGTGGTCGCCGTAATGAAAGACGAATTCCGTCTTGTCAAAGAACAGACACGCGCCGATGGGCAGGCCGCCGCCGAGGCCCTTGGCCGTCGTCACGATGTCGGGCTGTACCCCGAACTGCTGATAGGAATACATCTTGCCCGTGCGGCCGTTGCCCGTCTGCACTTCGTCGACGATGAACAGAATGTCGTGCGCCTTGCAGTATTCTTCCACTTTGCGCACAAAATCAAAGTCGAGCAAGGTGACGCCGCTCTCGCCCTGCACCAGCTCCATCATCACCGCGCCCGTCTTATCCGTGACGGCGGCCGAAAAGCTCTGCCAATCGGGATCGAAGGACGGAAATCCTTCCAAAAACGGGGTGAAGTATTGATGAAATGCGGGTTGTGCCGTTGCGGAGAGCGTGGCCATCGTCCTGCCGTGGAAACTGCCGTTGAGCACGAGGATTTCGTACCGTCTTCCCTCGCCGTACTTGTCGGCGTTGTACTTTCGTGCCGCCTTGATGGCGCATTCGTTGGCCTCCGCGCCGCTGTTGGAAAAGCAGACTTTTTTCGCGCCGCTCTTTTGGCACAACAGCTCGGCGAGCTCGGTCTGCGGTTGAGTGTAATAGAGATTGCAGGCGTGTTGTACTTTGTTCAGCTGTGAAATGACCGCTTCTTTCCATACCTCGTCGTTCATGCCGAAGATATTCACGCCGATGCCGCTGGTAAAATCGATGTATTCCCTGCCCGCAAAATCGGCCAGCGTCGCGCCCTTGCCGTGGGCAATGCCCACCTGAAAACGCGCATATATCGGCTCGATGTATTGCTCGTCCTTATGCCTGATCGTTTCAAAATCCATTTTCTATCAGTATTCCTTATGATTGATTTTTCCGAAATATTAGAAAAAGGACTGATATGCTAAAATATCAGTCTTCATTCACAAACATGGTGCCCATACCGGAGTCGGACAAAAGTTCCAATAAAATGGAATGGTTAACCCTGCCGTCGGTGATGAACACACGGTTCACGCCGCGGCGGATGGCTTCCTTGCAGCACTCGATTTTGGGGATCATACCGCCCGATATGATGCCCTGTTTGATGAGGGAAGGAATGTCCGAAACGTATACCTTTTTAATGAGCGTATTTTCGTCGTCCTTATTTTCGAGAAGCCCCTTGATGTCCGTCATCAGAATGAGGCTTTCCGCGCCCAGCGCGCCCGCGATCACGGACGCCGCCGTGTCGGCGTTGACATTGTATATCTCCCCGTCTTTGCCGTACCCGACGGTGGAAATGACGGGGATGTACCCCGCTTCCAGGCAATCGAAAATAATGCCGGGATTGACCTTGTCGACCTTGCCGACAAAGCCCAGACGCTCGTCCTGTTTTTCGCAGAGGAGCATATGCCCGTCAATGCCGCAAAGCCCGATGGCTTTGGCGTCGTTCTGTTCGAGGAAATTGACGAGAGATTTGTTGATCTTCCCCGCAAGCACCATCTCGACGTACTCGACGGTTTCTTCATCGGTATAGCGCAGGCCGTCGATGAATTTACTCTCTTTGCCGACCTTTTTCAAAAGCGCGTTGATCTCAGGCCCGCCGCCGTGGACGAGAACGACGTTGATGCCGACCATGCGGAGCATGGTCAGATCGCGCATGACGGAGCTTTTGAGCTCTTCGTTGAGCATGGCGTTCCCGCCGTATTTGATGACCAGGATCTTATCCTGGTATTTTTTGATGTAGGGCATTGCCTCAACGAGGAATTCCGCCTGCTGTTCCTTGGAAATCATCTCTTTCCGGGTCATAATTTTCCTTTTCTTATATGCTCTGTTTTAATTTCAATTTTTATTTGTTTTGTTTCTCGTTCTGTCCGATGGCACGACAACGCCGCGATCAAGTGCGGTAATCGCCGTTGATCTTGACGTAATCGTACGTGAGGTCGCAACCCCACGCGGTGGCTTTGTAGTTGCCGTCGTTACAGTCGATGAGAATGAATATCTCGTCCTCGGAGAGGATTTTTTTGGCCTCTTCCTCCGAAAAATCCACGCCCCTGCCGTTTTTGCAAACGGCGATCTCTCCCGCCGCAGAGCGGAAAGACACGTCGATTTTGTCGGGATCGAGGTCGGCACCCGAATATCCGACAGCGCACAGCACGCGCCCCCAGTTGGCGTCGGCGCCGAACATCGCCGCTTTCAGAAGGTCGCTGCAGACGACGGCTTTCGCCGCCAGTTTGGCGTTCTTTTTGGACTTTGCGCCCGTCACGCGGCACTCGATGAGCTTGGTCGCACCCTCGCCGTCCTTGGCGATCTGACGACACATATAGGTCGTCACGGCGTGCAGGACCTTGCGGAATTTCCTGAAATCGGCTCCGTCGCTCTCCACGCAGGCATTGCCCGCCAGGCCGTTCGCCATCAGGCAGAGGGTGTCGTTGGTGGACGTGTCCCTGTCGACGCTGACCATATTCAGGGAATCGGCAACGTCGAGGTTGAGTGCCTTTTGCAGCATCGCGGGAGAGATGTTTGCATCCGTGCAGACGAACATGAGCATGGTCGCCATGTTGGGACAGATCATGCCGACTCCCTTGCAGATGGCGCCGATGTGACACTCTTTTCCGCCCAGCGTGAAGGAGAAGGCAATTTCCTTGGGCACGGTATCCGTCGTCATGATGGCTTCCGCCGCGTCATGGGAATGATCGCCGAGCGCGGCTTTGAGCGCGGGCATTCCCGCGCGGATGGGATCGAGGGAGAGTTTCTGTCCGATGACGCCCGTGGAGCCGACGACCACGTCACCCGCCGCAACGCCCGTGTACTCTTCCACGAGTCTGGTCATGGCTTCGGCGATCTCCACGCCGTCCGAGTTGCAGGTGTTCGCGTTGCCGCTATTGACGATAACCGCCTGTGCATACCCGTCCGCCACGTTCTTCTTGGTGACGAGGATGGGTGCGCCCTTGACGAGATTTTTCGTGTAGACGCACGCCGTTGCGGCGCGCACGTCGCTGACGATGAGCGCGAGGTCCTTTTTGGTTTTGTTTTTGCGTATACCGCAGTGTACGCCGCCCGCGCGGAAGCCTTTTGCCGCGCAAACGCCGCCTTCGATCTGTTTCATGATCATATCTTTGCTTTTATCCTTTCCGAATTTATGAAACGGCACCCGTTGCGGTGCCGGATTGACTTATGATAATCCCGTTCTTTCGTCCAGCCCGAGGGCGATGTTCATGTTCTGCACCGCCGCGCCCGACGCGCCTTTGCCGAGATTGTCGAACCGCGCCGTGAGCAAAATCTGTTCCTCGTTGCCGTGTACGAGGATCTCCATGTGATTGGTGCCGTTGAAGCCGTTGGCGGCGATATATCCGCTCGACTCCTCGCCGACGTATACGAAATGCGCCCCCGCATAGTGCTCGCGGTACATTTCTTTCATCTCGTCCACGGTCAGTTTTTTATGCAACAATCCCTTGAAGAGCGGGACTGTGACGGACATGCCGCTGTAATAATCGCAGACATAGGGATTGAATATCGGCTTTTGCGACAAACCGCATTGCGCCACCATTTCGGGCAGGTGTTTGTGTGCAAGGGTGAGGCCGTACAGCCGCGGCGTCTCCAAAGAGACATCCCTGTCATTCGCTTCATATTGAGCGATACCCTTCTTTCCCGCGCCCGAATAGCCGCTGACCGCGTGGCACACAAAGGGATAATTTTCGGGCGCGATCCCCCTTTTCACCAAGGGATAGACGAGGGCGATGAACCCGCTCGCATAACAGCCCGGATTGGCGATGAAACGGGAGGAGGCCACTGCCGCCCTGTGTTCTTGAGAAAGTTCGGGAAAGCCGTACGCCCAGCCGGGCGCCGTGCGGTGCGCCGTCGAAGCGTCGATCACGCGCACTTTGTCACTTGCCACCAGTCCGACGGCTTCCCTTGCCGCCGCGTCGGGCAGGCACAGAAAGACCACGTCGGCGGCGTTGATCGCCTCTTTGCGCGCGGCAGTGTCCTTGCGCAATTCATCGGGCAAAGAGAGGACGCGAACATCCTCTCTCTTCCCCAGGCGGTCGAATATCTGCAGGCCCGTCGTGCCCTCTTTACCGTCAATAAATACGTTATACATAAATAAGTTGCTTACATAAATAAGTTGCTTAACTTTCTTCTCTTTCGCCGTGCAGGCTTATTTCAGCTTGCGCGCTTCGAGCATCGCCTTGACCTTGATCGGCAGACCGAAGCAGTTGATGAATCCTTCCGCGTCTTTCTGGCTGTAAGCGCCGCCGTCGTCTTCAAACGTGGCGATGTTTTCGCTGTACAGCGAGTGCGGCGAGGTGATGCCCGCATTGATGATGTTGCCCTTGTAGAGCTTGACTTTGGCGTCGCCCGTAACGTTTTCCTGCGTCTTTTCGACAAACGCCTGCAACGCTTCGCGCAAAGGCGTGAACCACTGCCCGTCATAGACGATCTCGCCGAACTTGACGGCAACGAGTTGTTTATAGTGCGCCGTCGCCTTGTCGAGGCAGATCATTTCGAGATTTTCATGCGCCGCATACAGAATGGCGCCGCCGGGCGTTTCGTATACGCCGCGGCTCTTCATGCCGACCAGACGGTTCTCCACCATGTCCACCAACCCGACGCCGTTTTCGCCGCCGAGTTTGTTGAGTTTTTCCATGAGTTCGACGGCGCCCATTTCCTTGCCGTCGATCGCCGTCGGGATGCCCTTTTCAAAGTGAATGGTTACATACGTGGGCTTATCGGGCGCCTGCAAGGGCGAAACGCCCATTTCAAGGAAGCCGGGCTTTTCATACTGCGGCTCGTTGGCGGGGTCTTCCAGGTCCAGACCTTCGTGCGAGAGGTGCCACAGGTTCTTATCCTTGGAATAGTTGGTTTCCCTGCTGATCTTCAGAGGGATGTTATGCGCTTCCGCGTAATCGATCTCTTCGTCGCGGCTTTTGATGTTCCAGATACGCCAGGGCGCGATGATGGTCATTTCGGGCGCAAACGCCTTGATGGTCAGTTCAAAACGCACCTGGTCGTTGCCCTTGCCCGTGCAGCCGTGGCAGATGGCGTCCGCGCCCTCTTTTTTGGCAATTTCCACGATGCGCTTTGCAATGACGGGACGTGCAAAGGACGTGCCGAGCAGGTATTTGTCCTCATACTTTGCGCCCGCCTGCATGGTGGGATAGATGTAATCCTCGATGAATTCCTTTTTCAGATCGAGAATGTACAGCTTGGAAGCGCCCGTCTTTTTTGCCTTTTCTTCCAGTCCGTCCAGTTCCGTCCCCTGTCCGACGTCGGCGGACACGGCGACGACTTCGCAATCGTTGTAGTTCTCTTTGAGCCAGGGGATGATGATGGAAGTATCCAACCCGCCGGAATAGGCCAAAACCACTTTCTTGATCTGTTTTTCCATAATTTTATAACCTCGCAGGATTTATTATTTTCTTTACTCGCATAACCGCAGGTCTCCCCGCGGTTTTATCGGATAAATTATATCACCGTCATCCCGCTTCTGTCAAGCAATTCAATTCCCTTTTTTATGCAATTTTATCATTTTTTTATTTATTTTTATTCATTTTTTATTCAAATATTCAATAATTTGTGAATAAATGAATAAAATTGAGAAAATACGCATAAAATCGGAGGATCAGGGAGAAGAGGAATGCAGAAAAGATGCCCAAGGACCTGCGAAAAGAGCGCGATCCCGACGGGCAAGGCATAATTTTTCCTCATATTCTCTTATGCGCGCGCGTGCATAAGACGCGGCGGAGCGCACGGCGGAAAGCAGGCCTTCGGAATCGGGAACGGCAGAACGGGGCGGCAAAAAACGGATAGCCTGCGCCGTGAGTTCATAGACGGGAAAACCGAGCGCGTGGCGGACGGAATGAACGACCGCGCACGCCTGCCCCGCGGCATGGAGCATTGCGGTAGCAAAAGCGTCCGTTTCCGTCTTGGCGCGGGCATGACAGGCGAGGATCTCGCGCTTCGCGGCGGGCATTTTTATCTCCCCCGCGGCCCAGGCACGTGTGGCGGAAAGCGCACTTTCCGCCGCGTCGGCGGCCACGAAAAATCCCCGTTCCCGCAATGCGCCGACCCCCTCTTGCGCGAGAGAAAGAGACCAAAGCACGACGGCGCGCCGGTCATCGGTTTGAGAAAGAAGGCGCCGCAAGGAAGAAAAACACTCGTCATCGGGACGGAACAGAATCTTGTTTTTTCGTTTCATTCTTCCGAACAGATTTTCGGCGATCGTTTGCGTTTCTTTGAACGCCTCGTCGGATACCTCTTCCGCTTGATGCAATGTATCCGCCGTCTGCGGTTCTCCTTTCCCCGTCCGCGTTTCCCCTTCCGCCGTCGGTTGTTTGTTTACCGTCAATTCTCTTTTTGCCGTCGGTTGTTTGTCCGTTTTCTCCATCGTACTTTTGCTTTTCTCTCCTCTTTTCCGTCTGCCGCAATCTTTACCGTTCAAAATGTACGGAGCAAGCGACACTTGCGCCGCAACGGGTTTGCCGTTGCGGCGCATTTTGCTTGTTTACTGTTTTTTCTTGGCTGTATAAGCATACGTGCCGAGCGTCTTGCCCGTTGCGACATATTTGCCGTTGGCATAGGCAACCAGAAGCCCGTCGGGGAGTTGCAGGGAACCGTTTTCGCCGACGTATTTCTCGTCGGCAATGACGTTGACGATTTCGGCGAGGAACACGGCGTGCGAACCGAAATCGGTTTCCTGCACGACCTTGCACTCCAACGAGGCGGGGCTCTCCGCGATGTAAGGCGCCTTTACGGCAACGCCGGGGACTTTGGTGAGCCCCGCACGGGAAAACTTATCCCCGTCGCGGCCCGAAAGCACGCCGCAACGGTCAGTCGCCTCGACGAGAGAGGCGTCCACGAGATTGATCGTAAATTCGCCCTTTTCCTTAATGATGGAATAGGAATATCTTCCGTACCGCACGGAGATGCTGACCATCGGAGGGTCGGAATTGACCGTGCCCACCCAGGCGAGCGTGATGACGTTGGATTTTTCTTCGTCCCCGCAGGTGACCATCACCACGGGAACGGGCGCGAGAAAGGTCGACGCCTTCAAATTCTTTTTCATATCGATTCCTCCTTTCGCTTTTTACTCCGACAAACCTTTTGATCGGTCGGCATTTTCTTTTTTATGCTTATTGATCGTTTGTACCGTTTTCGGTCGTTTTTCGAGGGCTTTAACCCGTTTTTGCGCCCGTTATATCAGACATAGTACTTTACGATTGCGCGGAAAAGGCAATTTTTGCACGCATAAACTGTGTATTTTCGTTCTTGACGCCCACAATCAAAAACGCCTCCTCGCCCGTCGGAACGCGATAGAACGACAATTCGTCGCCCGCCAGGCACTGCTCTTCATAGGAGATCTGAAAGGACGTCACCGCATGATCTTTGAGATATTCCGCGGGAAAACAGTTCATACAAAAATCGGCATACCGGGTATTGTTGACGTGCATATAGTGATCGCACTCACTGCCGTACACGCGCATGGTAAATGCGGGCGAATCCCCCGCAAGGGATACGGGCGGGATCTTCCAGGTCTTGAAATCCATGGCCTTTTTCGGATTGTACCGCGCATAATCCTGCTCGGTCAGCGCGGACGCGGGCAGAATCTTCTTGTTTTTCAAATCGAGCAGACACCAACGGGAAACGGCCGCGGCAACCTTGCCTCCGTCCTCCGCAAACAGCTCATAGTGCCGTTCGAATATGATATGCCGCGGCGGAAGCGGCCAGGTCTTTAAGTGGAGTTTTTCACTCGTCTTCACGGGCCTGTACAACTCCAGATAATTATTGGTGACGATAAACCCCCACCCCTTCGGCCAGAGATAGTTCGAACCGCAACCGAGCTCGTTCGCGCTGATCCCCGCGCCCTCCTGCATGAAATCGAGCGCCGAGGAGATTTTCAGTCGGTCGAAACAATCGAAATCGGAATACCGCGTGCAAAAATCCAAATCGCACATATATAAATCATCCATGGTTTATATTATACCCCTCGTCGAAACAAAAGTCAAGGATATGTCCGATTCATCCCCTTTGTTTTGCCTTTTTTCAGAGTTTTTGGGCTGTTATGCCTGACATAATACTCGATTTACGCAAAAATGAATGGATACAAAGCATTGACAAACGGCCTTTTTTATTGTATAATAAAAACAATCTCTGGAGCGTGAAAAAATTTATGGACAACGAAAAGGATAAAAACGAATTTTTCTCATCGGACGATGCGGAAAAAGAAGTGAACGGCTTCCCCTTCGGGGCAGACGACGATGATGACGAACCCGTCGAAGGCTCGATCAGTGGCGGCGCGGACGACGCCGACGGACTGAGCGATACGGCGGAATATCTCGCCGCGCTCGCCCGCGCCGAAAGCGAAAGAACGAAAACAGGCGACACCGTTCCCGCCCCTCTCTCCGCCGCGGAAAGCACGACCGAACCGAGCAGCGAAGATACGGAAGAAACGAAAACGGATACGGATACAGAGGCGGAAGACGATACGGAAAAAGAAACGGATGCGGAGAAGGCAGAAAACAACGCCAAGAAAAGCTCCATCAGTTCCGACCTCATCCGCGGCCATATCAATACCATCATTCTGCGCACGCTGTATGAAGGCGACCGATACGGCTATGACATCATCAACGAGATCGAACACAAATCGCACGGGCAATATACTTTGAAACAGCCCACGTTGTACAGTGCGCTCAAACGTCTCGAATCGCAGGGATACGTCAAGTCCTATTGGGGCGGCGTTTCCAACGGCGGCAGGCGGCGGTATTTCTCCCTCACCGAAGCGGGGCGGGAAATCGCAGAGCAGAACCAGGCCGAGTGGGAATATTCCCGCACGATCATTGACAGCCTGATCTCCCAAAACGATTTCGATTTTTCCAACCCCGCGCCCGAAAAACTCGACTTCCGCATTTTGCGCCAGGCGACCTCCCGTACCCCCATCGTCGGAGAGGAACCGACCGAAGAATACGCGCCGTTGATCATGAGCGCAAAAGACGGATTTTCTCCCGCCGGGCCGATTTACGCCGACAACGCGGCGTCTCAAACGGAACAGACGGCAACGCAAACAACGCAAACGAATCAAAAAACGGAACAAATTATAACGCAAACCGTAACGCAGACGGCGGAACAGGCCGTAATGCAAACGGCGGCACAACCGACGCTGACGGCACCCGTGCAGAATGGGGACGGCAAAGAAACGACAGCCGTTGCAGACGCAAGCGCCTTACGGCAAGACGAACCCGTGGGCGCAAACACACAGGATTTTTCCGCGCCGGCGGCCCAATCGGCGGATCCGTCTCTTAACCGAGCGTCCGAGCAACCATCCCAAGCGCAACAGACAGTACAGACGGAACCGCAAGAGTCCTCTCGGCCGACGGAACAGCCCGCCGCTTCGGGGAATTCTTCCCCCATTCCGCCGCTGTACATCACCCGTACGGAAGAGGAGAAAAATTACAAGGACATCGTTTCCCGCATCTACCGCACGAGCATCCGACACAGGGAACTTCCCGCCGAAGAGTCCGTTTCCCCTGCCGAAACGGAAGAAGCGGTCGCGGAAGAAAGAATACCCGTGCAGGAAGAGCCCGTTCCGCCCGCGGCGCCGCCCGTACAACCGATGCAGAATCAACCGTTTGACGATGAACCCGCCGTAACATACAGCGAACAGTCTTACGAGTCCGCCCGACCGCTTACGCCCGGCCGCATCGACTTCCAGGACGTGGAAGAAATGGCACGCTATGACGGTCTGCGCGTTTGGACCGCGGGCAACGCGTCTCAAAAACGGGAAATGCCGGAGAATTTCTTCAATAAAGGTCTGGCGCTGCTGCGCGCAAGCCTGATTTTCTTTGCTTTTGCGATCACGGAAACGGTGCTTGCGGCCGTGTTCCGCGAAGACCTGCAACTGGAACCGTGGTATCTCATCACCATGTTGGTCTGCGCGGCCGTTCCGCCCGTCGTGTGCATGATCCTCTATCTCGCAAAGTTCGATCCTTGTTGCAAACGATTGAAAAACAATACGTCCGTATACAACGGCATCGTGGCATTCATCGCAACGTTTATTCTGCTCATCGCCGTCGATCTGATCTTCGACGTCAATCTGACCGATCCCGTTGCCGTCGTCGCGTTTATCGTTATACCGCTCGTATACCTGCTGAATATCATCATCTTTGCGGTCGCTTATTATTTCCTTTCGAGAAGTAAAGTGTGACGGTAAAAAAAATCATGAAAAAATCAAATACCCCGTTCCGCCGCGCTGATCGAGCGCGGCGGGACGGGGTATTTTTTCGGTTCCAATCTTTTTTCTCCGAAAACACGGCGTTTTAATGCAAAGGCACGACGGTCACCGTTACTTTTTCGCCGTTGACGACGATATAAGCGTAACTCGGTTGCGAAGTATACAATCCCGCGCAACCGGGATTGACGAGCAGAACGCCGTCCTCTTCTTCCACACGGGCGATGTGCGTATGCCCGTATAAAGCCGCTTTTGCCCCGCGGTGCAATGCCTCGTCTTTGAGCCGTTCGAGCGTTGTTTTCACGCCGTATGCGTGCCCGTGACAGAAAAAGAACTTGACGCCCTCCACGGAAAGCTCCCATTCCTCCTGCGCATAGGGCGCGGAAAAATCGCAATTCCCGCGGCAAACGAATGTCTTTTGCGGAAAAGCGCGGTAAATTTCCGCCATGTCGCGGTTTCCGTCGCCGAGATGGATGACGTAGTCATTCTCCTCAAAGAGCGGATATAATTTTTCGATCGCGCGGCGATTGCCGTGCGTGTCGGAGAGAACGACGATTTTCTTCACTGCAATTCCCCTCCCGTTTTTTCCCGCAGAGCCGTCAGGGCGCGGAAACGGTGAGAAACGGCGTTCTTTTCCTCCGCCGTCGCGTCACCGAAAGATTTTTGCAGATCGTCACTGAAAAAGATCGGGTCATAGCCGAACCCGCCCGTGCCGTGCTCTTCCGTCAGGATGTAACCGTACGTCCTGCCAGTCGCCGTAACCGTTTTCCCGTCGGGAAAGACGAGCGCCACGGCGCTTTCAAAATACGCCCTGCGATTGTCCGTATTTTTCAGATTTTTCAAAAGCAACGCGCGGTTGGCCCGATCGTTGCCGTGTTCGCCCGCATAGCGGGCGCTGTACACGCCGGGCGCGCCGCCGAGCGCCTCCGCGCATATGCCGCTGTCATCGGCCAGAACGGGCATAGACAGGGCTCTGCAAGCCGTTTCGGCTTTGATGACGGCGTTTTCGGTGAAAGTTTTGCCTGTTTCTTCGGCCTCGCCCGAAAAACCCGCTTCCCGTTGGGAAATGATTCTATATTCTGGAAATATCTCCGCAATCTCTCTGAGTTTGTGTGCGTTGCCCGTGGCAACGACGATGGTTTTCTTCTCCATTTTTCTACCGCTCTTCTTTTATTTTACTATTCTTATTTTACGGTTATTTTACCGTATCGTCGGCGTTGATGTCCGTAAACGCGAATCGATTGACGTCAAACAGGCCCGTGTCCAGCAATTTGAGTTCGGGAATGACCGCAAGGGACAGAAATGCCAGCGACAGGAAGGCATCGAGATGAGCGTTCACGCCCATGGCGTAAGCCTTATCGGTGAGCTTACGCGACTTTTCGATGAAATCCTCCGCGCGCTCGTCGCTCATCAGTCCGCCGATGGCGAGAGGCACTCCTTCCCACGTTCCGCCGTGCGCGATGACCATGCCGCCGCCCATTTCGGCGAGCGCGTTCGCCGCCAGCGCCATGTCCGCATTGTCGTCGCCGAGCAGGATGATGTTGTGAGAGTCGTGGGAAACGGTGATGCCCAGACATCCGCCGTGAAAACCGTACCCTTCCAGCAGTCCCTTTCCGATGTTGCCCGTGCCCTTGTGTCGTTCAACGACGGCAAGTTTCAAAAGATCGCTATCCTTCAACGCCACATCGCCGTTTACACTCTTCACGGTGCGCACAACGCATTCGGTGACGACGTTGTCGGGTACGATGCGCATGACGCGCGCCTTTTCGCCTTTAAGAGTCAGGCGAAAATCGTCCGCCTGCAATTTTTTGGGAAGGTGTACGGTGCCGAGCACCGAAGGCGAAAGACAGGGCACAGTCTCGAAGAGCGGCTCCCCGCGCCTTGCGACGAGTTTCCCGTCCTTGAAAACGTATTGCGCATTGAAATCGGTCAAATTATCCATGACGACGAGATCGGCGCAATATCCGGGCGCAACGGCGCCCTTTCCCTGCAAATTGTAACATTCCGCCGCGTTCAGCGTTGCGAGCGTGACGGCGCGAACGGGATCGAACCCGCTTTTGACCAAGGTACGCAGAGCATCGTCGAGATGCCCTTTTTCTTTCAGATCGGCGGCATGCCGATCGTCCGTACAAAGAAGAAAACGGCGCATATTGTTTTCGTTGACGGCGCGCGCGTTGGTCACGAGATTGCGCGTGGCGGAGCCGTGACGCAGATGGCAGTACAGGCCGCGCGACACCTTCTCGGCCGCCTCTTCGGGCGTCACGCATTCGTGGTCGGTGGAGATGCCCGCGGCTATATAGGCATTGAGCTCTTTCCCCGTCAGCCCGGGCGCGTGCCCGTCCACGATTTTACCGCTGTCCGCCGCGGATTGCAATTTATCGACGACTTGCGCATCGGCGCCGACGACGCCGGGATAATTCATGAACTCTCCGAGACCGAAAATCTCTTTGCGGCCGATGTTCTCCGCAATTTCCTTTGCCCCGAGCACCGCGCCGCTCGTTTCGAAAGGCGTGGCGGGCACGCAGGACGGAAGCTGTATTTTAACGTCAAGCGGCAGGTTTTCGGCGGCGCGGGCAATGTATTCCGCGCCCGCCATGCCGCAGACATTGACGATCTCGTGGGGATCGGCAATGACGCATGTCGTGCCGCGCGGCACGACCAAACGGGCAAACTCTTCGGGCGAAAGCTGTGAGCTTTCGATGTGCACGTGCCCGTCGATGAGCCCGGGCAGAACGATCATACCCGCTATGTCCGTTTCTCTTATGCCCTCATATTCCCCTATCCCCGCGATCCGTCCGTCGACAACGGCGATGTCGCCCTTTTCGAGTTTCTGTGAGAACACATTGACATAGTAACCGTTTTTCAAGACGAGATCGGCTTTTTCCCGTCCCGCCGCAACGTCGATGAGATGTTTGAGCATCCTTCTTCCCTCCTCGGATTTCTTCGGTTTATATAATATAACTCGTAATATAACTCGGTCGGACTGCAACTTTTCCCCTTGTCGCCGGGTTTCCGCTATTGCTCTGTGTCCGCGCCCGAACCGCTTTCCCCGCCCTCCGAAAAAGAGCCTCGAAGCGACTTCAACGGCAGGCGCATACGCATGGCATTGAGCACGGCAAGCAACATGATTCCCACGTCGGCAAAGACGGCCAGCGCGAGCGGCAGAACGCCCGCCGCGCCGATCCCCATGAATATCAGTTTTGCAACGACGGAAAAAATAATATTCTCAAACACGATGCGCCGCGTCTTTTTCGCCACGGCCACTGCCGTCGGAATTGCACTCAGACGATCGGAGAGAACGACGAAATCGGAGGCTTCGATGGCCGCCGCACTGCCGATCTTCCCCATGGAAAAAGAACAGTCCGCCGCCATCATCACGGGCGCATCGTTTATGCCGTCGCCCGCATACAGAAGGACACCCGTCTTTTTCAGTTCTTCCGCCTTGCCGAGTTTTTCATCGGGCAGCAGTCCCGCATACACCTCGTCCATCGCCTGCAATTGTTCGGCCACGCGCGCCGCATGCTCGGGGCTGTCGCCCGTGAGCATGACGCATTTTTCCACGCCGAGTTCTTTTAAGGCGCTCAAAGCGGACGATGCGTCCGCTTTGAGCGCATCCCCGATTTCTATGTACCCGATCAACTCCCCGCCTTTGGCGACGCAAAAACCCGCATCGGACGCAAAGGACTTTTCACCTTTCGCCGTTTCGTCCGTTCGGCCGTCCCGACCGCAATATATGCCGTTTTCCCGCAACAGTTCCGCGTTTCCGACCAGAACCCGTTCGCCTTCTATGCGGCAGACAACGCCCCTTCCCGCCAGTTCATGCACTTCTTCCGCAACATAGGGCGTTTCGACATTTTCAAAGAGTTTGGCCAGCGGATGGGACGAACCTCTTTCCGCGGCGGCGGCAAGGCGCAACGTCTGTTCCCCGCCTCTCACGCTGACGATGCGGAAATTCCCTTCGGTGAGCGTCCCCGTCTTATCAAATGCGGCGACCTTCGCCTGCGCCGCGCGGTCCAGAAAGGTCGCTCCCTTGACCAGAATGCCGTGGCGCGCCGCACAGCCGACGCCGCCGAAATACGTGAGCGGCACGGATATGACGAGTGCGCAAGGGCAGGAAACGACCAACAACGTGAGCGCGCGCGTGATCCATTCCGTCCAAGGATATTCCCCCGACGAAAGGCCGATGAAAATCGGCGGCAACACCGCCAGAAGGAGCGCGAGCGCACAGACGGCGGGCGTGTAATATTTTGCAAACTTTGTGATAAACTTTTCGGGCGGCGCCTTCGTCGCCGAGGAATTTTCCAGCATGTCCAGGATTTTAGCCACCGCGCTGTCGCGGTATTCCCGCACGATTTTTACCTGTATATTCCCCCCTGCATTGATACAGCCGGAAAGGACTTCGTCGCCCGAACGCACAAGGCGCGGACGGGATTCGCCCGTCAGGGATTTTGTATCGAGAAAAGTTTCTCCCTCCGCAACGACCCCGTCGGCAGGAATTTTTTCACCCGCTTTGACCAAAACGAGGTCGCCCGGGTGCAATGTTTTGGGCTCCGTTTGAATCTGTCGGCCGTCGCGCAGAAGCGTCGCCCTTTCGCTGCGAAGATCCATGAGCGCCGAAACCGATCGGCGGGATGCCCCCACGGCAACGGACTGCAAAAATTCTCCCGTCTGATAGAGCAGCATGACGGCGGCGGCTTCCCCGTATTCGCCGAGCGCGATCGCCCCGACCGATGCGACGGTCATCAGAAAATTTTCATCGAAAATTTTGCCCTTAACGAGATTTTTACCAGTGGAAATAAGTACGGGAATACCCGCCGCAAGATATGAAATGCCGTACACGACGAGCATAAACGCCCATCCCACGGGACCGTTTTGCGACCAGGTGAACTGCAAGACGATGCCGGCGACAAAAAACGCCGCGGCGAAAACCAGCCGCACGATCTCCCGCTTCTTTCCGTCGTCGGGCGGGAGAAGTTCCTGCGCGTCGAGCACTTTGACGTTGTCGAATCTGTTGGCTTTGCGAATGACTTTGCGCAACACGCCGTCGTCCGCGACGTCCACGCGGATGCTCTGCGTGATGAAATCCACGCTCACCGCACGCACGCCCTCGATCTTTTCGATCTCGTCCTGCAAATCGAGCGCACAGGCCGCGCAATGCAGGTTCTTTACCCTGATCAGCCGCATTCCCGGTTCTTCCGCCGCCCGTTCGGGCGATTGGCGGGAATCGTCGGGATTTTCGGGATTTCCTTGATTTTCAAGGGTTTCAGGGTTTTCGTTGTTTGCTCTCTCTTTTCGAGCTTCTGTCTCTTCCATGTTCTCTCTCCGTCGCGCAAACGTCACTCGCCCGCAAGCTCTCCTTGGGCAATGAACAGCTTTATAAATTCACGCAGGGCATACGGTGCGGGCACGCCCTTGGGGAGCGCCATCCCGACCGAACGGACGGGCAAAACGGGATCGGTCTTTACTTCAAAGAGCGAATGCTTTTCTTCCAGCTCGCGCATGGCATATTCCCGCGGGATACAGCCGATGCCCATGCCGCGCTTGGCGAGACGCTTCATCAGGTCCCAACTGCTCACTTCGATGTCGGGATGAAAATTGACGCCGACGCTGTGCGCAAAGTTCGTGATCGCTTTACGCGCCACCGTGGAAGGATCCATCAAAAGCAACGGATATTCCTGCAGTTCCCGCAAAGAAACGGTTTTATCTTTCAATTCGGCAAACCGCTCATTGGCGACGAATACGTCGTTGAGATACATGACGTTGGAGGAAATGACGATGCCTTCATCCTCCGGGATGGGCAGATTGAGAAAACCGATGTCGCACTTGTTGGTTTTGAGTTGTTCCACCGTCTTGGGGGAAATGTCCGAAAGGAGTTCAAATTTGACGGCGGGAAACTTTTCATGATATTCGACGAGTTTCTCGGCGAGAAAATATTCAAAAATAGTATCGGACGCACCGATACGGATGACGCCCGTCGCCGTATTTTTCAGGTCCATGAGCTTATTTTCCGCTTCATCCAGAAGTTCGAGCGCACGCTCGACGTTTTTAATGATTTGCGCGCCGCCGTGCACGGAAAGTTCCATTCCCTTGTGCGTACGGTTGAAAAGCGTCGTGTTCAGTTGGCTTTCCAGTTGTTTGATCGCCTGGGATACGGCGGGCTGAGAGATGTAAAGTTCCTCCGCCGCCTTCGTCAGACTGCCGCATTTCGCGACTTTGCAAAATACTCTGTATAAATCGAGATCAACCATTGTTTCTTCCGCCTTTTGTTTATTTTCCCACACAGAATTTGGAGAATATTTCTCCGATAATCTCTTCGTTTGCCGTTTCGCCCGTGATTTCGCCCAATTTCTGCCACGCCTGCGAGAGATCGACGGTCAACATATCGAGGGGGATATTCTGCGCGTTTTCTGCCGCGCGGGCAAGCATCTCCTCCGCGGCGACGAGCGCCTTGTAGTGCCGCTCCTCGATAACCGTTCCGCCGTCCGTCCCGCCGTATTCCGCCGCCACGGCGGCAAGACGGGAAAGAAGCGCCTCCGTACCTTCATTGGTCTTTGCGGATAAGAGCAGAAAATCGTCGGCGGAAAGTTTTTCCCGCAAATCCCCTTTTCCCTGCACCAGATCGCACTTGTTGTACACGGTCAGATGAAGTAGTCTTCCCGCCCTGCGCAAGTCGGCGCTGAGAAGCCTGTCCTCTTCCCGCAAGGGACGTGCGCCGTCCACCACGTGCAGAACGATGTCCGCGCCCGCGGCCAGTTTTTCGGCTCTCTCCACGCCCGCACGCTCGATGACGTCGCCGCTTTCGCGGATGCCCGCGGTGTCGTAAAAGCGGAAACGCACGCCTTTGAGCTGAATTTCGCCCTCCACGATGTCGCGCGTCGTGCCTTCGATATCCGAAACGATTGCCTTGTCATACCCCAGCAAAGCGTTCAAAAGAGAACTTTTTCCCGCGTTCGGTAATCCCGCAATGGCGACGGAAACGCCCTCTTTGACCAGCCGCCCCACGCGTTCGTAAGAGCCCTTCATGGCGTTCAGCGCATCGCACAGTTCTTTCAGGCGCGGAACGATGTCCCTGAGCGCGGGCAGGGAGTCTTGCAGATCCTCTTCGGGATAATCGATGCCCGCTTCGATACCCGCGAGCAGAAAAGTCAGTTTTTCCTGCACCGCGCGAACGCGGTCGGAAAGCTCGTTGCGATAGAGGGAATACCCTGCGCGGATCATGCTCTCGGAAGTGGCGTTGATCATGTCGGCGATCCCTTCCGCCGCCGCCAGCGTCAGTTTTCCGTTGAGAAATGCACGCTTGGTGAATTCTCCCGCCTCTGCGGGCCGCGCGCCGAGGGAAAAGGCCTTTTTCAGTATCCCCCGCGCGATCTGCGTGCCGCCGTGACAATGCAGTTCCACGACGTCCTCGCCCGTATAGCTGTGCGGCGCACGGAACAGGACGCAAAGCCCGTAATCGGTGAAATGTTCCGCCGAAATGATTCCGGGATAGAGTCGGTACGGAAGGAATTCGCGCACCGTTTTCTTTCCCGTCGGCGCAAACATGCGCGACGCAATTTCCGCGGCCGCCGCGCCGCTCAAACGCACCACCGCGACGCCGCCGCTTCCGCTCGCCGTCGCAATCGCCGCAATCGTATCTTCCGCCATAGTCTCTCCCTTCCGCATTCGCTCTTAGGAACAGAGCGGATGCGGAATTTTATTTCTTCGTTATAATTTCCGTTTATGATTTTTTATAAAAAATCATATATTCCATTACGGTTACTTATTATACCACACCGCGGCGGGCTTGACAAGTCTTTGCTCCGAGGAAATAAAGAAAAATGCGCCGAAAAATATTTTTCGGCGCACAAATGGCTTTTTATTTTACTTTTATTTTTCGTCAAAGGGTGAAATTATTTTCCGAAAAAATCGTCGTTCTCCGAACGGGCGTCGGGGCTTTCATCCGAATTTTTATCGGACGTTTTTTCCCCGTCCTGCGAAAACTCGCGGAAGGGATCTTCCTGCGGCGGCATACCCGCGCCACTGTTTCCGCCGTTATAAGGCGGACGGTTGTAGGGATTATACGGGTCGCCCGGATTTTGTCGGCCGTAGTATTGCCGCTGTTGACGATAGTACTCTTCCCGTCTGGCACGCATGTAGCTGTCATAATCCACGGGGATATTCTTGCGAACGGCAAAGATGAAGGCACTTCTGACGGGCACGATTGCCGAACAAAAGGCAAACAGCAAGGCATAACGTGCCGCATATTTTCGGAAGAACGCAAACAATACCACGATCAGGAAGAAGAGATAGACCAGTTGCAAAACGGGTTGCACGTAAGTCATCACCGTGTCGAGCATTTCCGCCCAAGCCAAAGTTTCGGGCACGTTCACATAATCAAACAGCATATTGCCGATGGGCTGCAAGTACGGTTCAAGCACGTATTGCGCAGTGACGGAAAGAGCCGTCCCGACGCAACAGACAAATTCCACGACAGCAAAAATAACCCCGCCGCGGCGAAGTTTTTTGCCGAACACGGAACAGTCCCCCGCCAGCCGTCCGATCAGATAGCTGTTCAAAAAGGGAACGAACGCCATGATTTCCCCGCCGCGGATGTTGGCACGCCGCGCCATCGAAAGCAGCCCGATGCCCTGCAGGATATGCAGGGCGAGAAAAATGCCGCCTGCAATCGTCAACGCAAGCCACGCCTTTGCGCCGAAGCCGGATACAATGTATACGATCTCAAAATAATCCATGCACCTTTTCCTTGAAAGTTCTTTCCCGCCGCGGCCGGTCTCCCTTTGAGCCATTTTTTCCGCGGAAAAAGACCTCATTTTATTTCCCGTCTGTCAATTATGCATTATTCTATATTATTTTCCGCATAGCCGCGTGAGACTATTACGAAAATTCGGTGAAATTTTTCCCTGCCGCCGAAGGATTTCCGTAATCGACTTGCACAAGGCAGAGCCCCTTGGCAGGCATCGTCCTGCCCACCGCCGTTCTGTCGCCCGCCGCAAGGGCGCGCTCCACGTCCGCAAGGGTCCTTTTGCCGAATCCGACATCAAGAAGCGTTCCCGCCAGCGTGCGCACCATATTGTAGAGAAATCCGTTGCCCGTGACGTATATGTGCAATTCCTCGCCCGTCAGCGTGTTTTCCCGACGCAACTCCACGCCGAAAAGCGTGCGCACGGTGGTCTTTGCGGAAGAATCGGCGGCGCAAAAAGCCTTGAAATCGTGCTCGCCTTCCAGCATTTTTGCCGCGGCGGACATCCCCTCAAAATCGGGCATGCCCCCCACGCGTACGCAAAAACGCTCTTTGAGCGGATTTTCCCGACGGGAAAAATACAGAGAATAGACATAAGTTTTTCGTTTCGCGCCGCGGCAGGCGTCGAACCCCTCTTCCGCCCTGCCGCTTTTCTGCACGCGAACGTCGCAAGGGAGCAGCGCATTGAAGCAATCGGCGAGTTTTTCGGGCGGGATCGTCGTGTCGGCGCAAAAAGAACAGACCTGTCCGACGGCGTGCACGCCCGCATCCGTCCGGCCGCTCGCCGTCACCGAAGTTTTCACGCCGAAAATTTTTTCCGCCGCGCCCTCCAACGTTTCCTGCACGGTGCGCAGATGTTCTTTGCGTTGCGCCTGCCAGCCGTTGAACGCCGTACCGTCATAGGCGAGCACAAAAAAATAAGTATCCATTCTTTTTTCTCCGCAACCGCCCTTTCGTTACAGGATGGGCGGCAGATAAATATTCATGAGGACGACGCCCGCGATGAGAGCGGCGCAGAGCAATCCGATGACGGGATCCCGCCAGGTGAAGGTCAGTTTTTTATACCGCGTACGCGTCTGACTGCCCGTATAGCAACGTGCTTCCATGGCGTCACCGAGTTCTTCGGCACGGCGCAACGCGCTTAAAAGCAACGGAATGAGGACGGGAATAATCGCTTTGACCCGTTTGACGGGTCCGCCATGCGAAAAATCGGCCCCGCGCGCGCGTTGCGCGTTCATGATGCGATCGATTTCGTCCATCAGCGCGGGGATCATGCGCAGAGCGATGGACATGATGAGGGCAAGCGCATGCACGGGCACGCGGATCCATTTCAAGGGCGTAAGCAGACTTTCCAGTCCGTCCGTCAACGAAACGGGCGTGGTGGTAAGGGTCAGGATTGCCGAAGCCATGACCAGCATAAAAATACGGCACATCACGAAAATCATGAACCGGATGCCTTCCACGGTAATGTTGATGATTCCCCATTGCAAGGATACGCCCGCAATGACAACGGTTGTTTCTCCCTGATAGAAAAACAGATTGAGTATCGCCGTGAATACGATCAGAAACAGCACGCCCTTAATCGAGCGTAACACGCTCCGCACGGGCACGCGGGAAAACGCCACGCACAGGACGAGCACGACGGCGCACGCCCCGAGGCCGTAAAAATCCGCGGAGAGGAACACAGCAACCAAATAGCCGACCAAAAAAAGTATCTTCATGCGAGGATCGCATTTGTGAACAAAGGAATCGACGGGATAATACTGCCCGAAAGTAACGTCTTTCATGCTTGGCCGTCCTCCCCGTCCTTTTCGGCGTCGGTGCATCCGCCGTCTTTTTTCCGCAAGGAAGACAGATAGGCCGCCGTCGCTTCGGCAAAGCCGTCCGGGGTACAGTCGCTTGCAATGTCGATGCCCCGTTCGTGCAAAAGGCGGGCGACCTTTGCCGCCGCGGGCAATTCCAGTCCCAACGCGTCCAGATCGTCGAACCGCGAGAAAAGTTCCTGCGGGGTGAGCGTGTACTTGATGCTGCCCTCCGAAAAAACCGCCACGCGCGAACAGTTCTGCGCCACTTCGTCCATATCGTGGGATACGAAAACGACCGTTCTGCACCAATCGGCATGGAGGCGGTGCAGAAGCGCCATGAGTTCTTTCTTGCCGAGCGGGTCCAGCCCCGCCGCAGGCTCGTCCAGCACGAGCACTTCGGGACGAGTGACAATGACCCCCGCGATGGCGACGCGACGTTTTTGCCCGCCCGACAGATCGAAAGGAGATTTATCCTTGACCGCCGCATAGTCCAACCCGACCGTTTCGAGCGCATTGCGCACGGCGATTTCGATGCTTTCGGGTTTCAAAGGTTCTTTTGCGAAATTTTTGAGTCCGAACGACACGTCGTCGAATACCGTCTCCGCAAAGAGCTGGTATTCGGGATATTGAAACACCATGCCCACCTTAGAGCGCAGGGCGCGGAAATCGGTCTTTTTGTCGAGCAGGTCAAAATCCCCGATCTTCAAAACCGAAGGCGGGGGCACGGGGCTACCCTTTTTCGGCTTCTTGGGCTTATATTTTTTCTGTGCCGAAGGCTGTAAAATCAGTCCGTTCAGATGCTGTATGAATGTGGATTTGCCGCTGCCCGTATGCCCGACCACGCCGAAAAATTCCCCCTCCTCAATGGTCAGGGAAACGTCTTTCAATGCCTGTACGGCAAATTCCGTGCCCGGATTATACGCATAATTCAAATGTTCTGCCTGAATGCGCAACGCTCTATCTCCTTTGCCAATTCTTCAGGTTGCAGACACTCCGCGACGGGAAAGCCTTTTTGGCGTAATTTTCTGCAAATCTGCCCCACCGCGGGCAGGGAAAGGCTGTATGTTTCCAGCTCGTCCGCGCGGGAAAAGATTTCCCGCGGCGCGCCGCGCATGACGATTTCCCCGCGATGCATGACAAACGCCCTGTCGGCAAGAAGCGCCTCTTCCATGAAATGCGTGATGAAAAGGACTGTCATCTTTTTTTCTTTGTTGAGCCGCAGAACGACGTCCATGACTTCTTTGCGCCCGCGGGGATCGAGCATCGCCGTGGATTCGTCCAGAATGAGTACTTTGGGCATAACGGCAAGGACGCCCGCAATGGCGATGCGCTGTTTCTGTCCTCCCGAAAGCCTTGCGGGCGTAGCGTTGCGGTATGCCTCCATGCCCACCGCGGAAAGTGCAAAATCGATGCGGCGGCCGATCTCTTCGCGGGGCAGACCGATGTTTTCGGGACCGAACGCCACGTCGTCTTCAACGATGGACGCCACCGTCTGGTTGTCGGGGTTCTGAAAGACCACGCCCACGTTTTTACGGATTTCAAAAGTATTGGCGGCGTCGCAAGCATCCATTCCCAATACGGTGATTTTGCCCGACCGCGGCGTCAAAAGCCCGTTGCACAGCCGCGCCAGCGTCGATTTTCCGCTGCCGTTCTGACCGAGTACCGCAACAAACTCCCCCTCTTCCACGGATAAATTGATATTGTTCAGGCTGAAAGCCCCCTCTTCGTTGCCGTAAGAAAAGCATACGTTTTCAAAAGATACCGCCCGCATGCGCGCCTCCGATTGCTCCTGAAATACAGAAATCCTTTTTATTATAACAAGAAACGCGCAAAAAAACAAACGAATACGGGGAAGAAGATAAAAAGAAAGTGAACGAATAACAAATTTTTGCGGAAAATTCGGCTTTTTTTCTCTACACTTATTGACTTACGTAAAAAAAACAATTATAATATATCTTGTAGCGGGCAGGGTAGGCTTTTACCAACCGGATTTCTGCTACATACAAAATATTTTTAACTGTAAAAATTATAATATCAACAATTATAATCAGAAAGTTTGGAGGTCTATCATGAAAAAAATGACAATCGACGGCAATACCGCGGCGTCCCACGTCGCGTATGCCTTCTCGGAAGTCGCCGCCATCTATCCCATCACGCCTTCTTCGCCCATGGCGGAGTCCGCGGACGAATGGTCGACGGCGGGAAGAACCAATATGTGGGGACAGTCCCTGCACATCGCCGAAATGCAGTCGGAAGGCGGCGCGGCAGGCGCCGTGCACGGCTCGCTCAGCGCGGGCGCGCTTACCACGACGTATACCGCTTCGCAGGGCTTGCTCCTCATGATCCCGAATATGTACAAGATCGCGGGCGAGCTGTTGCCCATGGTCATGCACGTTTCCGCGCGCGCCATCGCCGCGGCGTCTTTGAACATCTTCGGCGACCACTCCGACGTTATGGCTTGCCGCCAGACGGGTTTTGCCATGCTGGCTTCCGGTTCCGTGCAGGAAGTCATGGACCTCTCTCTCGTCGCCCATCTCGCCACGCTGAAATCCAAAGTGCCCTTCCTGCACTTCTTCGACGGTTTCAGAACTTCCCACGAATATTCCAAGATCGACGCTTTCGACGATGCGGACAACTACGCCGAAGTCAAGGCCATCTTCGACAAACTGGGAATGCAGAAATATGTGGACGACT
>CALWCO010000004.1 GCA_944376455.1 uncultured Clostridia bacterium | reverse complement strand
GTAACCCGTCTTCTCTTCATCGAAATCGTCGACGCTGAGTCCTTCCTGGCGGCTCATCGCGCGTTTATTGATGGGCTTTTTCTCCACATACGTTTTATCGAAAGCCTTCTTTTTCGGCGCGGGAGCGCTCTTGGCCTTGGTCTGCGGCAGAGCGGCAGGCGCGGCGGGACGCGACATTCCCCCACGCGTGCCGAATCCGCCTTCGGAGCGGGGCATGCCCGCTCTTGCGGGGGCATTGCCGCCGCGGTCAAGCCGCGGCGCACCCGCGCCCTGCGGGCGGGAAGGACGGCCGGATGCCGACGGGGCGCCCGGCCCGTATGTCCTGCCGTCGCGAATCGGAGCCGCACGGCGATCGTCGCGCGGACGGTATTCTCCGCTCTGTGCGGAGCGGGGAGACCGGGACGAGGATTGTCCGCCTTCCGCCCTCGCGGCGGGACGGTATTCCCCGCCGCGGACAGGTGCGGAAGAAGAGCGCGTTTCGGGCGAAACGGGCCGCTCCGCGCGGGGCGCGTTTTCCCTTGTTCCTCTCTCCGCCGACCGCGCCGCCGTCTGACTTTGCGCGGCGACGGGAGCGCCCCCGTCAGGACGGATATTTTTCCCGCCATCCGACTTTTTCTCCGTCGGAGCCGTAGAAGTCGCCGTATCCGTTCCCGCGGCGGGCGTAATTTTATTTTCTTTCATCCCGCCCGCAGCTTTTTGCTCGGCGGAAGCGATCGGTGCGGCCGTCTCCTCGGCGCGCGCCGCCGAAGCCGTTTTGCCGGACGCCTCGACCGATTCTTTTGCGGCGGAAGCGGCGAAAGGAGTCGGTTCGGCAGACGCCGCAGGCGCCGCAGAAGTCGCGGGCGCGGACGATGCGGCAGAAGCGGACGAACCCTCCGCAACGCGTGCGGCACGTTCGGCTTCTTCGGCCGCGACGGCCTTGCGGGTCTGTATTGCCGCCTCCACGCTGCCGAGCTTTTTCAAAAGGTCCGCGACGGCGCGTTCGGTCGCGTCCAGTTTCTTTTTCAACTCGGGCACCCTGTCTGCCGTCAGCTTATTCAGATTTTCGATGTTTTTATAATTCTCTGCCATATAACTTAACGATTCCCTCCGATTCCGACTGTTTTCAGTAAGGTAAAGTTCTCATCGTTTTCCGCCGCGGCGACGATGGCCGAAGCGAGATGTTTTTCGTCCACCGCCAGAAACTTACAGGCGGGGCGGTGTATGAGTTCCGCCAAAGATATTCCCTCGCAGACGATGAGCGGACAAGTAAATTTTTCCGCCAGACGAAACGCACGTTTTTTCGACCCGGGCGAAAGGGTGTTGTCCGCGAGGAGCAAAGCGGGCGCACGGCGCAGCTCTTCCGCTCGGTCCAACCCCAGCGTCGCCTTGCCGGCCTTGATGCAAAAGCCGAGATAGCCCTCGATTTTACTGTTTTTTTGCAAGAACGGCCTCCTCCACCGCGCGGTATGTTTCCTCGGAAACTTCACAGGAGAACGCTTTGGAAAGCAAGTGATATTTTCCGAGTTTACGCACACATTCAGCGTTGTCGCAGATATAAGCGCCCCTGCCCGCAAGTTTTCCCGTCCGATCGGGCAAGATCTCGCCCGAGGCGGTGCGAACGATGCGGAGCATATTCTTCTTATCCTGCATCACGCGACAGGCGATGCACATTCTTTGGGGTATTTTTTTCGGTTTTTGCATAACTTATCCCTACTTATCCCTTGATTTTATCCTATCCGTCCCCCTGCCGTCTTGCGTTGCGCGGCAGAAGGCGTGCCTTATTCTTGCGGGCATGACCTGTTGCGATGCCCGCGGGAAACGCCGACGCGTTCCCCGCGGGCGGTCGCCGTTATTCCCGTTTCATTCTTGATTTACTTCCCCTTCAATCCTGTTCGACGGAGCCTTCCTCGGACAATTCGTTGTCCGTCGGTTCGGCGGACAAATTGAGTTTTGCCGCGGCGGATTCGCTCTTGACGTCGATCTTCCAGCCCGTCAGCCTTGCCGCCAGGCGGGCGTTCTGACCGTCCCTGCCGATGGCGAGGGAGAGTTTGTCGTCGGGGACGACGACCATCGCCGTCTTATCGCTCTCGTTGCCCGATACGGACGTAACGGGCGCGGGCGCGAGGGCCTTGGCGATGAATTCGAGAGGATTTTCGCTCCACAGGATGATGTCTATCTTTTCCCCGCCCAACTCCTCGACGACGGCATTGACGCGCGAGCCCTTGTTGCCCACGCACGCGCCGACGGGATCGACCTTGGGGTCCTCGGACACGATGGCCATTTTGGTTCTCTGTCCGGGTTCGCGGGAAATGGCCTTGACCTGTACGATGCCCTGTCTGATCTCGGGCACCTGCTCTTCAAAGAGACGTTTGACCAGACCGGGCGCGGTGCGGGATATGAGCACCTGTGCGCTTCTGCCGTCGTTCTTGATGCGCTTGACATACACCTTGATCTTGTCGTTGACGTTGTATTTCTCCCCGGGCACCTGATCCTGGGGCAAGAGCAACCCTTCGATGGAGCCGGAACCGATCTCGACATATACGTTTTTAAGCTCGACCTTGCGCACGACGCCCGTCAAAAGCTCATTCTCCTTGTCGGAGAATTCGGTCAGCGTGTTGTTGCGTTCGGTCTCGCGCAATTTCTGCTGAATGATCTGTTTGGCGGTCTGTGCTGCGATTCTGCCGAAGTCCTTGGATGCGAACTCCTCGGAGATGACGTCTCCGACCTTGGCCGTGGCCTTATATTCCCGCGCCTCGTCCAGAGAAATTTCGCTGTCCTTATCCTGCACCTCTTCCACGACGGTGCGCAGAGCAAAAAAGCGAATGGTGCCCTTTTCGGGGTTGAGTCTGACTTCCACCTTACCGTTTTTCTCCGCATACTGCTTTCTGTACGCGACCGCAAGCGCGTTCTGCAACGCCTCGATAAACACCTCTTTTTTGATGCCTCTTTCGGCTTCGAGTTCGTCCAGCGCCGCAAAGAAATCCTTGTTGATCATTGCTTTATCTCCTCAATTTTTATCACTGTTGAAAAATATGCTTTGCAATTTTGTTGTTTTTTACCCGCCGCAACGCCCGTCAGTCGAGCCGTACGGCGCGGCAGATCTTGGCGATCTGGGTGAGAGAAAATTTATATTCCCGTTCTCCGTCCTTTTCCTGACAAACGACGGTGACCGTATTGGGATCGTAAGCCGTCAGTTTCCCCTCGAAATATTTCTTCCCTCGCAAGGGGGCATAGAGCCGCACCTCGACATCCTGCCCGCAGACACGGGCGAAATCCCGTTCTGTTTTCAAGGGGCGGTCGAGCCCGGGACTGGACACGTTGAGGGTATACGCCGCGCCGTAAGTGGGATCGAGCTCGTCGAGCGGCGCATCGATCGCGCGGTGATACTTTTCGCAGGTGTTCAGATCGACGCCTCCTTCGGTGTCGATGTAGACCGTGAGCGCGGGACTTTTGCCCTGGCGGAATTCGACGTCCACGATCTCGATGCCCATGGGGCGGGCGATCTCTTCCAGCAGGGCGCGGATCTCTTCCAGCGGTTTGACGTTCATACATTCCTCCCCGTTTACGAAATTGAGAGCGGCTCGCGCCGCTCTCAATAATCGTCAATAATTATTAAGTACAACTATACTATATCACAGTATCGATAATTTTGCAAGTCTTTTTGGGCTTTTTTCCCGCCGTACGGCAAATTTTTTTAATAGGACGGCAATTTTTTGCGCTGTTTGATCAGTTCGATGAATATTTTTGCCGTCGTCAGTGCGTCGTCGAACGCGCGGTGATGGTTGAAAGTGATCTTAAAATAATCGGCGAGCGTGTTGAGCTTGTAGTTGGGCAACCGCAGAAGTTCCCGGCCGAGCTCCATCGTGTCGTACCGCTTTTGCGTGAAAGAATACCGCTCCTTTTCGGCGTAATATTCGATGAACCGATAGTCGAACGTAACGTTATGCCCCACGAGCAGACAGCCGTCGCAGAATTTATAGAAATCGGGAATGACGTCGGCGATCGCGGGCGCGCCGACGAGCATCTCGTCGTCGATGCCCGTCAGGCGGACGATCTCGGGAGAGAGTTTTTTCTCGCACGCCACGAACGTGGAGAATTTTTCGACGATGCTCCCGCCTTTGATCTTGACGGCCCCCACCTCGATGATGCTGTCCATGAGCCCCCCGACCGCGGTATTATTCAACCCCGTCGTCTCCAGATCGAACACGACAAATTGATTGGCGGTGAGATCGGCGGGCAAGCTGTCCTGTACAAACAGATTGGTTTGCCTGTAATCCCCGCAGGGTTGAGGAAACACGGTATGATAGGCCGCGGGAACCTTTTTCATCGGCCGTTCCTTAACGACGTAATTTTCGGGCATGCTGCCCTTATTGATGCGCTTGGCGTTGAACGAAAGATTGCCGTTGAAGAGCTCGTTCGCCCCCGAACAGACGATGCTGTCCCCCGCCTGTAGTGCGCGGATCTTTTCCACCGTCGCCTGCTTGGAGAAGTACGTCACGCGCATGCGCGCCGTGCCGTCCGAAAGCTGAAAGACAAAGAAGGGCTTGCCCTTTCCCGTCTGTTTCTCCTGCACGTACAGGATCTTTCCGCACACGACGAGATTTTCCTCCTCGCCGTTGCAGTCGACCATGCAGGTCGCATATTCGGGCTGCTCCCCGCCGTCCAGTTTTTCAAACCCCGCAATCGGAAAGACGCGGGGCAGAAACGCCTCTTCCGCCCGCTCGACGGCAGGCTCCTCCGCCGTTTCGGCGGGCAGGTCCTTTTCCACGATGCGCACGGTACCCGTATAACTCCCGCAAAGGCTCCGATTGAGTTCTTTCGTGACGCCGTCGACGATCTCGTCGGTACGCAGGAGCTGTTTTTCCTCCGCACTGAAATCCAGACAAAAGCGCGCGCCATACCCGTCCGAAACGACCTCCACGTCCTCGGGGCGCAGAAAAGCCGCCGCGGCAGGCGATTGCGCGGCGATGAGAGAAAGTATTTTCCGCCGCACTTCCTCCGCGTCGGGGACGAATTTGGACACCTTTACCTCCGCGCGCAGGCCTTGCGGCAAATATTTTTGTGAAATGGCGCGCAGGCGATCCACGCCGCCTGCGGAATAGACCAGATCGGTGACGACGCAGAAAAAGACCGTACCGCTCCTTTTTTCCACTTTGATCTTCGTCAGAACCGCCCGCGTAAACTCGGGATTTTCCCGTATTTCCTCCAAATATTCCGCCGTTCTCATGCGTTGTTTTGCCTCTTTTCCTCCAAAAGTAATTTCAATTGCGCGAAAAACGCTTCTTCGGCCTCCGCCGCAGTTACACGCAGAAAAGGCTCGCCCTTTTTGAAGAGCATGCAAAAACCGTCGCCCCCCGCGATGCCGAGGTCGGCGTCTTTCGCCTCGCCCGGGCCGTTCACCACGCAACCCATGACCGCGATTTTCGCGCGGATGCGGATGTTTCTTATATATTCCTGCACCTTCCCCGCCAGCTCCATGCTGTTCCAGCGGCATCTGCCGCAGGTCGGACAGGAAACCAGTTCAACATATTCCTCGTCCAGTCCGCAGGCGCGCAGGATCTGCCGCGCCGCATACACTTCCTTGACGGGATCGTCAGTCAAGGATACGCGGATCGTATCCCCGATCCCGTCCAAAAGGAGCGCGCCGATGCCGACGCTGCTCTTGACGATGCCCGTCTCCGTCGTACCCGCCTCGGTGACGCCGACGTGCAACGGATATTCCGTGCGGCGGGACAAAAGACGGTACGCCGCCACCGTCAGGGGGACGGAAGACGCCTTCACGGAAATGACGATGTCGTTCACGCCGAACCGTTCGAGTATCCCCACGTTGTAGAGTGCGCTCTCGACGAGCGCTTCGGCACTCCTGCCGTAGCGGCGAAGAAAATCGGGCTCGATGCTGCCCGTATTCGCCCCCACGCGCACGGGAATACGGTGTGCTTTGACGGCGTCCGCAACCATGCGGATCTCCGCCTCGCCGCCGATGTTGCCGGGATTGATGCGCACTTTGTCCGCGCCGTTTTCAATGCTCATGACGGCAAGTTTCGGAGAAAAATGAATGTCCGCGACAAATGGGATTTTAGTCCGATCTTTCACCGCGCGCACGCCGCGCGCGTCCGCTTCGTCCAAAATCGCCCCGCGCACAATCTCGCATCCCGCCGCTTCCAGACGGGCGATCTCGGCGCATACCCCCTCGGTATCGCTCGTCTTGACGGTCGTCATGGACTGTATCCTGACCGGCGCGCCGCCGCCCAGGGTAACGCCGCCGACAAGGACCTGCCGCGTCATTTTCCGTTCCCCCCGCGATCATCGGCGCCCGCGCCGTCCTTCTGCATGAGTTTCTGCAACTCTTCCATGAAGGTAGGCAGGTCTTTGAAGGAACGATAGACGGACGCATAGCGCACATAGGCAACTTCGTCGAGGTTTTTCAATCGTTCCATGACCATCTCTCCGATCTTTTTGGAAGTGACCTCCTGCGCCATGGAATTATAAATCTGTTTGGTCACGCCGTCGACGAGCGCATCCACGTCGGAGAGGGAAACCTTCCGTTTTTCCGTGGCCTTCAATACGCCCGTGCGGATTTTCTGCGGGTCGAAAAGCTGCCGCGTCCCGTCCGATTTAATGACGAATACGGGCGTATTTTCCACCGTTTCATAGGTCGTGAACCGTTTCCCGCAATTGATGCACTCGCGGCGGCGGCGAATGGTGGTGTCGTCGTCCGCGGAACGGGAATCGATGACTTTGCTGTCGGGCGAACCGCAGTAGATACATTTCATAATTTCACCTCGTTTTGTGGAATCAGATTTTCTTAATTATACCACTTTTTATAAATTTTGTAAACGCTTTGCGAAAAGTTTTGCTCTGACGGCTTCCCGCGGTTTCTGCATGCACCGTCTGCAACGGACGGGCCTTAGGCGCCTGAAAAATCAGTCGATCTCCCCTTCGCCGCCCGTACCGCCTTCCCCGCCCGGCTTGCCGACGTCGCTCTTTTCCGGCAAGTCCACCATGGTAGACTTGCGGCTTTCTTTTCCGTCCAAATTGCCGACGCCGCCCTTTTCCTCTTCCATTCCCTTTTCGCGGCGGAGCTGACGCACCCGCTTTTCAAATCCGTTCTCCGTCGGACGATAATAAACTCTGTCTTTGAGCGAATCGGGCAGATACTGCTGTCGGACATATCCGCCGTAATCGTGCGGATATTTATAGTTCGCGCTCTGCGCCTTGGTGGCGGCATCGCCGAACGTGTTGTCTTTGAGATAAGGCGGCACATTGTCGTCCCGCACGCGGGACGCATCCTCTTTCGCCGCGAACATGGCATTTTTCACCGCGCCGCTCTTGGGCGCTTCGCAGACGTATATGATCGCTTCGGAGAGCGGAATCAACCCTTCGGGCGAACCCAGATGCTCGAAAGCTACCATCGCCGAAACGGCGACATTGAGCGCATTGGGGTCAGCCATGCCCACGTCTTCCGCGGAATGCACGACCAGTCGCCGCGCCACCGACAGGGGGTCGCATCCCCCTTCGATGAGCCGCATGGCGTAATAGAGCGCCGCATCGGAATCGCTGCCGCGCAGGCTCTTGCAGAAGGCAGACAAAAAGTCGTAATAGACATCCTCGTTATAGCTCATCGCCTTGCGCTGAATGGACTGCTCGGCGTCGGCGAGCGTGAGTGCGATCGTTCCGTCCGTGCGGGGTGGCGTGGTGAGCACGGCAAGTTCCAAAGCGTTATATGCCGTCCTGAGATCCCCGCCCGCCGTGCGGGCGATGTGTTTTATCGCCTCGGGCGCAGCGTCGACGGCATATTTCCCCAATCCCTTGTGGCGGTTTTTGAGCGCCGCCCACAACGCGTCCTCGATCTCCCCGTCCGTCAGCCGCTTGAATTCGAACACGCGGCAACGGGACACGATGGCGGGCGTCATGGAGGCATAGGGATTTTCCGTCGTCGAGCCGATGAATAAAATCGTACCCTGTTCGATGGCGGGCAGAAGGGAATCGCTCTGCGTCTTATTGAACCGATGACATTCATCCAGCAAAAGATAGGTTTTTTTCCCGTACAGCCGCAAGTTTTCCCGCGCGGTATCCACCGCCTTCTTGACGTCTGCCACGCCGCTGTTGACGGCGTTTAATTTGATAAATTCTCCGCCCGTGGAGAGCGCGACGACATTGGCGAGCGTGGTCTTGCCGCAACCGGGCGGGCCCCAGAAAATGCAACTGCCCAGACGGTCGAGCTTGATGGCGCGGCGCAAAAGGGAATTCTCGCCCACGATGTGTTTTTGTCCGATAAAGTCATCCAACGTATTGGCGCGCATACGCTCGGCAAGCGGTTTCGCCTTGTCCTGATGGTCGGTAAAATCAAATAAATCCATAACTTATCATCCTTGACTGCATCCTGTTTTTTGCTTTACCTTGCCGCCGAAGGGGCATAAATGAAGGAAAACATCAATAAAAATAGTGTATGAAAACACACATTCTGCATAAAATTTCCCGCACGGCGCTCTTTTTATTTCTCTTTCTTCTGCTACTCGTCTTTTCCTGTTTTCCCGCGCGGTATATGCGCGCCTGTCTGGACGGCATCACCCTTTGGGCGACGTGCGTGTTGCCCTCCACGCTGCCTTTTCTCTTTCTGACGGGATTATTCACCCGTCTCGGCTATGTGCGCCGCCTGTCGAAAGGGTGTGCGCCCCTGACCTCCGCCCTCTTCCGTCTGCCGGGCGTCAGCGGGTATTGTCTGTTCATGAGCTTTCTTTCGGGGTATCCCGTCGGCGCAAAGACCCTGTCGGATCTCACGCAGATCGGCGCGGCGTCCCCTTCCGAAGCCACGAAAATGAGCGTGCTCTGCTCCTCGTCGGGACCGCTCTTTATCCTCGGCAGCGTGGGCATGGGTATGTTCTCGGACGGAAAAATCGGACTTATCCTGCTTGCATCGCACTTTGCCGCGATTCTGCTGAGCGGCATCGCGCTGCGCTTTTATAAGACCAGCCCCGCGGCGGGATATCTGCCCGCCTTAAAGCGCGCCGATAACGTATTGTACGATTGCATCTATTCTTCCGTGATATCCGTTTTATGCGTGGGCGGGTTCATCGCCGTATTCTATACATTGGCCGTGATGCTGAACGATTGGCAGGTTCTTACCCCGTTTTCCGCTCTTCTTTCCGCTCTGGGCGTGCCCGAAGACGGGGCGCAGGGATTCGCACGGGGATTGGTGGAAATGACGGGCGGTTGCCGCGTCCTTGCCGCGGCAAAAACACTTTTCAGCGTTGCCGCATGCGCCTTTTTGATCACGTTCGGCGGCGTTTCCATTCTCTTTCAGCAAATCGTATATCTCAAAAAAGCAGGCGTAAAACTCCGTTTCTTCCTGCCCGTAAAACTGCTGCAAGCCTTTCTCGCCGCCGCGATCGCCTTTTTTCTCACTCTGCTTTTCCTGTAACGGTGAAAAGGAAAAAAAGACAGACGTCCTGCCCGAACCCAAAGGCAAAAGCAAAAAAGAGCTATGCCGCCGCCCGTGCCTGCGGCGCGGGCGGCGGGCAATGAACGGCGTACGCCGTCAGTAACACCCCAACAATTTGAAATCCTGACAGATTTTACGCATATCGGCAAGAGCGCGCTCCGTCTCGGGGGCGAGGTAATTGCCCTCCACTTCAATGAAAAAGCGGTATTCCCCCGGCGCATCCTTGATGGGGCGGCTCTCGATCTTGGTCATATTCAGCCCGTAACTGTTGATGACGCCCAAAAGGCGATACAGACTGCCCGGACGATGGAGAAGTTTTGCCACGAAATAGACGTGCTCGGTGGGATGGTTGAGCCACTCTTCCCCTTTCTTTACCAGTTCAAAATAGGTGAAGTTCTTCTTTTCGTCGGCAATCTCTCCCCGATAAACTTCCAATCCGCGGGCAGACAAGCCTTCGCAAAGATGCGCACCCACGATGCAGGCGTCGTCCTCCTCCCGCACGCGGGAGAGTCCTTCCGCCGTCGACTCGACGGGCACCGCCTGTGCCTGCGGCAATTTTTCGCTTAAAAATACCGAACATTGCCCCAACGCCTGCGGATGGGAGTAAATTTTGCGGATATCGGCGAGCGACGCGCCCGCACGGTGAACCAGGCGATGTTCGACGGGCAATATGTATTCTTTAACGGCAAAGAGATCGCGCTCTTCGGCGAGCAGATCCATGTTCTGCAAGACGCCGCCCTGAATGCTGTTTTCGATGGGCAGAGCGATCTCGTCCACTTTCCCCGTTTTGAGTGCATCGACGACCGCGGGAAAATTTTTGAAAAGCACGATTTCGGACGACGGCGAAAGTTTCGCCGCCGCTAATTCGGAATAACTGCCCGCGGGGCCGAGACATCCGATTTTCATATCCGTTTTCTCCTTAACGATTGTTTTTTTCCCTTATGCATCGGGGAACATATGTCCGTTGCCGCATGATACAACGAAGCCATACCGCGGCGCGTCATACCTGTTCGGCGATGTGATAGATGAGCCGTTCGGTGTCCTCCCAGCCGAGGCAGGGGTCGGTGATCGACTGACCGAACACCTCGTCGCGGGGCTGATTGCCTTCGACGAGAAAACTTTCGATCATGAAACCTTTGACGATTTTCTTGTAAACGGAATCGTATTTGCGGTTTTGAAGCACTTCCTCGACGATGCGAATCTGCTGGCGGCACTGCTTGCCCGAATTGGAATGGTTCGTATCGATGACGATGGCGGGATTTTGCAGAATATCGCTGCTCTTCTCATAATGCTTCGCCACGTCCATGACCGTTTCATAATGGAAATTGGGAATATCGTTGCCGTAAGAATCCACCATGCCGCGCAAAACGGCGTGGGTATAGGGATTTCCGTTCGTCGAAACCTGATAGTGGTTATATTTGAATACCTGTTTGCTCTGCGCGGCAAAAATGGAATTCATGAGCACGGGAATACTGCCGCTCATGGGATTTTTCATGCCGACAGCCACGTCCATGCCGCTGGATACGAGGCGGTGCATCTGATTTTCGCACGAACGCGCGCCGATGGCGACATAGGACAACAGATCCTCCACATAGGGATAATTCTCGGGATAGAGCATCTCATCGGCCGCGGACAACCCGGAGATTTCCATGGCGTCGATGTGCAGACGGCGGATGGTCTCGATCCCCCGCGCAATGTCTTCTTTGCTGTTGGGATCGGGTTGGGAGAACATGCCCTTATACCCCACGCCGCGCGTACGCGGCTTGTTCGTATAGATACGCGGCACGATGACGATTTGATCCTTCACCCGTTCGTTTACCTTGCCGAGACGGCGGATGTATTCGAGCACGGGCGCGCTCTCGTGCGCCGAACACGGACCGACGATGAGCAAAAGTTTGTTCTGTCTGCCCGACAGCACGTCCTTGACCAGCTCGTCCTGTTCCTTTTTGAGCGCCGTCAGCGCCGCGGACAGGCTGTTTTTCTCTTTCATCTCCTCGGGGGAGGGAATTTTTACTTGTTTCTCAAACATTTTTCAGGTCTCCTCTTCGGCGCATGACGCGCCCGATGTATTCCGCAACCTCTTTCCCCACGCATTCCTCCACGGGTTTTTCAAAGTGGATGCAGCCCTTCGCCAGCGTGGAACTGATATGTATGTGTTCCTGCGCGGCGGGGAAATAGAGAGTGACGATGTCTTTATATAATTTTCTGTTGGCATAAAAATTGGCGTTTTCGTACTCCAGATCGACGGTATTGCGGATCCCCCGCACATAAAACACGGTGTTTTCCCGTTGCAAAAGATCGACGGCGGTGCCCTGCCACTCGACGAAACGAACGCCCGGTATATCGGCACAGAGAATTTTCAGCATATCCAGTCGCTCTTCGAGCGTAAAAAAGGGTTGTTTCGCCGGATTGACGAGCACTGCCACCACGGTTTCGTCAAACAACGCCGCCGCCTGACGAATGGTGTCGCGGTGCCCCAAGGTGGGCGGATCGAACGTACCCGCAAAGACGCATTTTTTCATCTTCTTTCTCCTTTTTTACTCCCGTTTCACTTCCTCTTCCGCACCGTCTTCACGGCGGGCGAAAAAGGAGAGATATGTCTTTCCGTACTTGCGCTCGTCGATAAGAACGAGCCTGTCTGTCAATCCCGCTTCTTCAAACGGCCTGTCCCGTTCGAACACGGCGACGCCTTTTTGCGCAAGCAGGTCATGTTCCATGACGGCGTTCAGAGCGTTTATGCCGTATTCCAGACGATAGGGCGGATCGATGAAAATGATATCGAACGTTCCGCGCAAGAGCGCCAGACATTGCAGATAATCGTAATTCAATATCTTCGCCTGCTGTTGCACGCCGAGCATGGCGACATTCTTGCGCAGTACGCCCAGACTGTCCTTGGAAAGGTCGTTGAATACCGCTTCCCGCGCGCCGCGGGAAAGGCTTTCCAAACCCAATGCGCCGCTGCCGCAAAAGAGATCGAGCACCCGCGCTCCGTACAGCCGCGGCGAGAGGATATTGAACAGGGATTCCTTCACCCGATCCGCCGTGGGACGGATCTCCTCTCCCTTGAACGAAGCCAAAACGCGGCTCCTGTATTGTCCGCCGATGATACGCATCGTTTTTCTCCTTTTTTGCGCCCGTCAAAGGCGCACGCGAATAACCCGCTTGTCCGTTACGATGATGTCGAGCGGGACGTCGCGTTCATCGGCGCAAGCGTCCTCCACCACCTGAAAATCATAGCAATAGCCGATTTTCAGCGCTTTTCCCGCCGTTGCGTCCGACAAATACCGATCGTAATAACCGCCGCCGTACCCCAGTCTTCCGCCCCGCGGGTCCGCCGCCAGAAGGGGCAGGACGACGACGTCGACTTTCCCCGCATACGCTTGTCCCGACGGTTCAAAAATTCCGTAAGCGCCCGCCTGCAAGGGTGCGCCCTTTTCGTAAGGGACGGCCACCATGTCCCGCCCTTCCACGCGGGGCAACAAAACGGTTTTTTCTCGCGCAAACAACCCATCGATTGCGGGCATGGTATCGGCCTCCGTGCCAAATGAGTGATAAACAAAGAAAACTTTTTTATCCTGTATTTCCGACAGGGACAAAAAATTTTCGGCAATGGCGCCGTCCCCGCCGCGCTCCTGTGCGCGGCGGGTTTTCATCCGTCCGCGCAAGTCTTTTTTCATGTTATCGATCTCAACATTCTTCATAGATTTTCACCGCCCGCTTTGCCGCCGCACAGAGCACTTCATAGGAAATGGTCTTACAATCTTCGGCGACTTTGTCCGCCGAAAAGAATACCGCCCGCCTTTGTCCGCTCTTTGCCCGTCCTTGCCGGACGCAACCGTCCATGCAGAGATTGCCGATTGCCCGCAATCTTCCGCCGCCGCCCGAGCGCAGGAACCCGTCGGCATAGCCCAACCGACAGACCGTCAGATCGCCGTAATCCGCCCCGTCCGCGCGCGCATATCCGACGCCGCCGCCTGTAAAGTGATGGCTCTGCAAAACGTGCGTATACAGCCGCATGGCGGGGCGCAATCCCAACGCGGGCGCAAAACCTTCAAACCCGCCCGGCAGATAGCCGTACAGCCCGATGCCGATGCGCACGCCGTCGAAATGAAACCGTTGCCCCGCAAGCGTACCGCCCGTCGCCGCCAGATGACAGACAATGCCGCCGAAACGGTCTTTTGCCTCTTCGGCGGCGCTTTCGAAAATACAGCGTTGCGCATCCGAAGCCTCCGCATCGGCGGGGGCATACAGATGGGAATATATCCCGCGCACGCGCACGCCGTCCGTCCGTTCCGTAAGGGAAAACAGTTTTTTGAGCGGCGCACCGCAAAGTCCCAGTCGATTCATGCCTGTATTGACTTTGATATGCACGGCGACGGGCTTCCCGTCCTTTTCGGCCCCCGCCGCCGCAAAGCGCAAAGCGCTTGCGGAACAAACGGTGAGCGTCAAGCCGTGTGCGGCGGCGAGAAAGGCGTCGTCGAGTCCGATCGGCGGCGTAAGAACGAGAATTTCCCCTTGCACGCCGCTCGCCCGCAGGGCGATCCCTTCCCGCACCGAAGTGACGACAAATCCGTCAGCCAAACCTTCGAGCGTCTCGGAGACGCGCTCCGCGCCGTGCCCGTAGGCATCGGCCTTTACCACGGCGAAAAATTTTGTCCCCGCGCACAGCCTTTTTTTGAATACGGTGAAATTGTAACGAATATTTTTGAGTGAAATAACGGCAATATTTTCCTGCATACTGCAATATATGCGGGAACGAACAGGTTTATCAACCGACTTTCTCCCGTCCGCCGCAAGCGGCGGACGGGAAAGACAACGCAATACCGTTATTCTTTATAGATGAGTCTATGGCAGTTTTCGCACTCGATCGCGCCCTTTTCATTGAGTTTGCTGATGGCCGCGCGGGGCAATTCCATACTGCAAAACCCGCAACGATCGCCTTTCAAGGGCACAAGTACGGGCCACAGCCCTTCCTTGCGGCGGGTTTTATAGCGTTCGAGCACGTCGGCAGGAATATCTTTTTCCATGCCCGCAAGGCGGGAACGGATCTCCTGCACTTCGGCCGCTTTGCCCTGTTCCACTAACGCGTATTTTTCTTTATATTCTTTGAACTGCTTTTGCATGACGAGCGTCTTTTTTTTCAGGTCAAGGTAGTCCTTGGTGACCGCCTCCATTTTTTCCCGCACGGAGGCGAGATCGCGTTTAAGCGAACGGAGAGTATCGGCAAGCGCAAGGGCGTTTTTCTTGAAGAACGCCGTACCGCCCTCACTGTTCTCCAGCTCCTGAAAGTCAATCTCGGAAAATTCTTTGAGTTCTGCCGCAACTCCGTTGTACTGTTCTTCCAGACGGGACAATTCTCCCGTCAGCGCGACGGCTTTGTTCTCATACGTTTCCAACATCGCCTGCGCATTCTTCATGAATTTGCGGGCCTGCATATATTTCTTTCGTTCTTCCGTCGCGGCGAGCGCTTTCTCGATGTCGAGAAGCGTCTTGTCCGTCGCCTGATACCCGATGAGTGCCTGTAAATTTGACATATCCCTTACTCTCCTTTATTGCTTGATCACAGCAGCCGTTCGTCGGAAAAGTAACAACTCTCCGCATCCAGCCGCTGTCTTATTTGTTCATAAATTTTCTGAAATCCGTAATTTTCGGTCGCATAGTGCGTAAACTGTATGACACTCATGCCGTATTCGAGCGCCATGGTGACGACGTGATGTTTGAAATCGGCGGAAACGATGCAATCGGCATTTGCCGCGGCCGCCTGTTTGACGCCGCTCTCCGACCCGCCCGCGCCGCAGAACGAGGCGACGCGGCGCACGGTCTTTTGCCCGCCGTAACACCAAACTTTCCGCGCGGAAAGGGCTTTCGCCGTCTGTTCCGCGAGCGCTTGCGCTGACAGCGGCGCGATCTCGCACACCCTGCCGTATCCGCAACCCGGCGACGCGAGGGGTTCGAGAATTTCGGCTTTTTTGCCTTCCCCGTCGCCGTCGGTGCCGACGAGGGCGCGCAGAAGCCATTCGTCGATCCCGCCCGCCGCACAGTCAAAATTCAAATGCATGGAAATCACGGAAACACCGCGCGCGATCGCCCGTTGCAGGTTTTTGCCTTGCGGTTCCGAGCACACAATGTTTCCGATTTTTGCATAAATCGCGGGGTGATGCGTGACGATGACGTTCGCACCCGCCGCCTCGGCGGCGTCCAACGCGGCCGCGGAAAGATCGAGGGAAAACAATATCTTTCTGACTTCTTTCCCGCAATCGATCAGAATGCCGCTGTTGTCATAGCCGTCGTATTTTCTGCAATACTCGTCGCTGAGAGATTTGGGCGCCACCCCCTCCAGAACGGCGTACACTTCACTTAATTTCACCCGCCAGCACCCCCTGTAAATACTCTTTGCGTTCCGTCACCTCCCGCCGCGCTCGCTCGGAGAGCGGGCGGGCGAGGACGTTGTCTTTTTTTTCTATCTCCCCGCGCAGGTAAGCGAGGAAATCCCCGCCCCGAAGCGACAGGTTCTCCCGCCCGAACTCCAATTCGGCGCGGGAATAGGGCAAAGCCGCTTCCGCTTTGTTTTTTTCTGACCGATCGCCTTCACCCTCTCCGTTATCGTCCGCCGCACGGCCGACGATGACGTCGTAAAACTTCCCGTCGGCAAAGGTAAAATCCCGTTCGATGCGCGCCCCGCGCCGCAGGAGCACTTCCCGCAGATATGCCGCGTCGCGCATGGGTTGCAGGACGAAACTTTTGGGGATAAAGCCCCCTTCTTCAGTCAGGATATGCGAAATCTCCATGCCGCCCATGCCCGCGATGAGCACGAGATCGGTATTTTTATCCACACCGCGCAACCCGTCGGTGCAAAGGGGCGTGCAAACGCCTTTTGCAATATATTCCCACAAAAGCGTTTCAGCCTTTTGCAGGCATTCGGCGCTGATGTCCGTCACGGTCGCTTGGCGGCACAGGCCGCCACGGAGCATATACTCGGTGCAATAACCGTGATCGCAACCGATGTCCGCGAACGTGTCGACGGGAAAGAGCAGGGAACAGAGCGTTTCGATACGCTTGGAATACATCCTTCCAGCACTCCCTTATTCGAGATAATCCTTCAACGTCTTGCTGCGGCTCGGATGGCGGAGCTTGCGGAGGGCTTTGGCTTCGATCTGGCGGATCCGCTCGCGGGTGACGTTGAATTCCTTGCCGACCTCTTCGAGGGTACGCGGCTTGCCGTCGTCGATGCCGTAACGCAGGCGCAAGACTTTCTCTTCGCGGGGCGTCAGCGTGTCGAGCACGCGCAAGAGCTGTTCTTTGAGCATGGTCGCCGCAACGCTGTCGCTCGGCGTCACCGATTTGTCGTCCTCCACGAAATCGCCGAGATGGCTGTCTTCCTCTTCGCCGATGGGCGCTTCGAGGGACACGGGATCCTGCGCGATGCGCTGGATCTCGCGCACGCGGTCCTCGGACATACCCATCTCTTCGGCGATCTCCGCGGGAGTGGGTTCTCTGCCCGTCGTCTGCAAAAGCATGCGCGATACGCGCGTCAGTTTATTGATGGTTTCGACCATGTGCACGGGAATGCGGATGGTGCGCGCCTGATCGGCAATGGCGCGGGTGATGGACTGACGGATCCACCAGGTGGCGTACGTGGAGAATTTATACCCCTTCTGATAATCAAATTTCTCCACCGCTTTCATCAGACCCATATTGCCCTCCTGAATGAGATCGAGGAAGAGCATACCCCGCCCGACATATCTCTTGGCAATGGAAACGACCAGACGGAGATTGGCTTCGGAAAGGTGCCGTTTGGCGTCTTCGTCCCCTTCCTGCATGCGGCGGGCAAATTCGATCTCGTCGTCGGCCGACAACAGGGGTACGCGGCCGATGTCTTTGAGATACATTTTGACGGGATCGTCCATGCCGATATCCATCAAAACGCGGTCAAAGAGTTCCTTGTCCCGTTCGGCCTCGTCGATGATCTGCACGCCCGCTTCGGGCAGGGACTTATAGACGGTGTCCATCTGATTGGACGTGATGTCATACTTTTCGAGAATATCAAAGAGCGCATTGGAAGAAATGCAACCCTTCATTTTATAGGCATTGATAATCCCGTTGACGATTTCCGTCATTTTCTGATCGCTGATGCTCATTGTTTTCTCTTTTTTCCTCCGTTGAGATGATCCTTTTTTTCCTTAGCGGTTTTCACCGCGCGTGAATTTCAAAAAAATTTTTTTCGCCTTCGTTTTTCGGGCGCATTGTCCGCTCTCCGAACGGGATTTACCGTGCCGCTACGGCCTTGATTGCATCGCGCGCCGCGCGACGCATTGCCAAGGTTCGCCCTTGTCCGTACGCCCCGTCCGTCAGCGGTAAGTCTGATAGTTTTTAAGTTCTCCCGTCAATGCCGTGAGTTCTTCGGCCAGACGGCGGCGGACGGTCACGTCCGTTTCGGCGTTGAGCCGTTCGTTCAGAGCCGTCATCTTCTCCTGAATGCGCCAACGCGCAAGCGTACGTTCGCAATCCTTGAAATATCGCTCCGCGCCGACGCCGAAGAGGCGTTCCTCCGTATTGAGATCGAGAATGGCGTTGAATTCCGGCGTATTCTCCCCGAAAATTTCGAACAGATCGGTGACGCGCACGGGCTGATCGGTCTCCCGGCAGAAGGAGATGTAGCGCACGACGGCGCGGTGCACTTCGTCGGGAAAGTCCGCCTCGTCCAAAGCGTATCGCGCGGCATAGGGCAGGCCGAACAGCACCGCTCCGAGCAGGAAACGGCGGGCTTTGTGCACCTTGTCCCCCTTTTCCCGTGCCCCGCGCGGGAGCGAAACGGGCGCGGCCGCGCGACGTTCGGGCAAGGTTTCTTCCAGATCGCGGGACAGGGACTGATAAGTGAAGCCCGTCTTGTCGCGCACGATCTTCAAAAGCGCTTCCTGTTCGGCGGCGGACGCCGCCTCGCGCACGACGGGCATCGCCGCCTGCGCATAGGCACGCTTGTCCTCCGCGCGGGTCAGATCGTATTTCCGTTCCAGCGAATGCAATTTATAATCGACCAAAGGCAAGGCATTGTCCAGGCAATTTTGGTATGCCGCCGCGCCGCGCTTTCTCACCACGTCGTCGGGGTCCTCTCCGTCGGGCATGAGCACGACTTTGACGTTGAGATTCTCCTCTTTCAATATCTCCAGCCCGCGCAAATCGGCATTCTGTCCAGCGAAATCCCCGTCATAACTGATGAGCACGTTCTCGGCATAGCGTTTGAGCATGCGCGCCTGTTCCTGCGTCAACGAAGTACCCATGGACGCGACCACGTTGCAAAAACCCGCCTGATAGAGAGAGATGACATCCATATAGCCCTCCACCATAATGACATACGGCACGGCGTTTTTCTGTTTGTATTTTTTCAGGAGATTGACGTTGTAGAGCGTCTTTCTCTTGTTGAAGAGCATGGTCTCTTTGGTATTTTTGTACTTTGCCTGCCCTTCGGTCTTCTTGCCGAGTATCCGCCCGCCGAAGCCGATGACTTCGTCGAAAGCGTTGATGATGGGAATGATGAGCCGACCCGCCTGCGCGTCAAAGAGTTTGCCGCGCGCGTTGAGGGAACAGACGCCGCTCTCCTCGATCTCCTCGCGCGTGAATCCGCTGTCCAAGAGCAGTTCGGGCAAAGAGTCGTAATCGAGCGATGCGCCGAGCCCGAATTTTTTGACGATTCCCGGAGAGATCCCGCGCCGCTCGATGTATTCCATATGCTCCCGCGCGTTGCCGCCGTATAAATTCTGCAGATAGAATCTTGCCGACGTGAGCAGGACTTTGAGCAATCTGTCCTTCTTCTTTTTCAGTTCGGCGGTACGCTCGGAATCAAAATTCATCTCGGGCATGGGCATCTTGGCCCGCGCCGCCAGATATTTCACCGCCTCGGGAAAGGAAAGGCTCTCCATCTCCATGACGAGGTTGACCACGTCGCCCGACACGCCGCAACCGAAACAATGATAGTACTGCTCGGCCGCCTGAATGGTGAACGACGGCGTCTTTTCGTGATGAAAGGGACAGCAAGCCCAATAATTATACCCGCGCTTGTCCAAAGACATATATTGCGCGGCAATCTCCACGAGGTTGTTTTTTTCCTTGAGTTCCCGCATGAATTCGGGAGAATAACCGTTTTTCGCCACGATCTCTTCACCCCCTTCCGTCCATTGCAAAATTCTTGGGGACGAACAGATCCTCGAACACGCCAATGGCATAGCGGTCGGTCATGGAAGAGATGTAATCGCATACCGCCCGCCCCGCGCCCTCTCTTTCGGCGACACCGCGGTACAGCGCGGGCATTTTGTCCGTATGCCTGACAAAATAATCATACATCGCGGTGATCATCCGTTCGGCGCGATCCTGCATCACCTTGTTGGCACGGATGTATACCCGCTCGAACATAAATTTCCGCAATTCCACCGACGCGCGCCCCTTTTCCTCGGACATGGTCAGTTGATTTTTTCCCTCGGAATTGGTCACGATGTCGGTGATGGCGGTATTGATCCGTTCGCTCGTATCCCTGCCGAGCACGGCGATGGGCCCCGCGGGCAATTCCTCTTCGCGCAAAAAGCCGCCGCGGATGGCGTCTTCGATGTCGTGATTGATATAAGCAATGCGATCGGCAAGGGATACCGCCACTCCCTCCAACGTCTGCGGCTTACCCGACGACGTATGATTTAAGATACCGTCCCGCACCTCATACGTCAGATTGAGCCCTTTCCCGTCCTTTTCCAAAAGGTCAACCACGCGCAGAGACTGCGCGTTGTGCCGAAAGCCTTCGGGACAGAGCGCGTCCAGAACGCGTTCACCGACGTGCCCGCAGGGGGTATGCCCGAGATCATGCCCCAAAGCGATGGCCTCGGTGAGATCCTCGTTGAGGGAGAGCGCACGGGCAATCGAGCGGGCGATCTGGGATACGTCGAATGTGTGCGTGAGGCGGGTGATGTAATGATCGCCGTCGGGAGAGAAAAATACCTGCGTCTTGTTTTTCAGACGGCGGAAGGCTTTGGAATAGATGATCCTGTCGCGGTCGCGCTGAAAATCGGTACGCATGGAACAGGGCGTTTCCTCCCGCTGTCTGCCCTTGGTGCAGACGGACTTGCAGGCATAAGGGGACAAAAAAGCCTCTTCGATTTTATATGTCCTTTCCTTTGACTGCATGATTTTCCTCCCGTTCTTTGCTTTTCCCTTTTTACCTTTTATATATTCGACGAAACTTTCTCAAATCCTTTCTTTTTTATTAAAATTTTTTTCAAAGCCCGAACCCGCCGTCCACGCCGAGCGTCTGGCCGTTGATGTATTCGTTTTGCACAAGGGACAAAATGGCGGCGGCGACCTCTTCGGACGCGCCCTCCCTGCCGACGGGAATGTCTTCGCAGAGCGCGGCGCGCTCCGCCGCCGTGAAACGGTCGTTCATGCGCGTGGAAATCACCCCCGGCGCCACGCAATTGACGCGCACGCCGCCATATCCGACTTCCTTGGCGAGCGCTTTCGTAAACCCGATGAGCGCGGCTTTGGACGCCGAATAGGCAACTTCGCAACTCCCGCCCGCGACGCCCCATACCGAGGAAACGTTGACGATGCACCCCCGCCCCTTCTTGAGCATGGCGGGCAGAGCGTATTTCGTGCAGAGAAACGCCCCCGTGACGTTGACGGAAAACACCCTGTTCCACATGTCCAGCGAGGTGTCCTGAATCTGTCCCACGAAAGAAAGACCTGCATTGTTCACAAGCACGTCGATGCCGCCGATCTCTTCGAACAGCGCGCGCACCTGCGCCTCGTCGGAGACGTCCGCCCGAACGACGCGAAATCCCTCTTGCCGCGCCTTTTTTGCACTCTCCTCGTCGGAGGAATAACAGACCGCAACGGCATATCCCTGCGCGGCGAACAGCCGCGCCGTCGCCAGCCCGATCCCCCGCACGCCGCCCGTGATCAGTACTTGCTTCATATTTTTCGACTTACCTCCCGCGTCCTTCCCGTTCATCCGAGCGGGAATAATCTTCATGCAGAATACGCAAAAGCGGGCAGGCATGCCCGCAATCCATGCAAATTATCTTTCAGAAAATTCCCGACAGGCGGGAAAGGATTTCCCGCGCAATGTCGTCGACGGTGCGCCCGTCGGTATCGACGATGCAATCCGCCGCACGTTCATAGACGGGCGTGCGGACGGGGAGAAGTTCGCGCAATTTTTTCTCCGCGCCGCCCGCAAGCAAAGGGCGAGAAGCATCCCCCGCCACGCGGGCAAGGAGCGTTTCAAGCCGTGCGCGCAAAAAGAAGATTTTTCCCTTCTTTTTGAGCAGGTCGCAATTCTCCTGCCGCAGAACAAAACCGCCGCCCGTGGCAATGACGAGATCGTCCCACGCCGAAAGCGCCCTTGCCGTCTCCGTTTCAAGGTCGCGGAAATACGCCTCGCCGTGCGCGGCGAAAATGTCCGTGATTTTGCCGTATTTTTCCTCGATGAGCGCATCGGTGTCCACCGCGCGGCGGCCCGAAAGCCGCGCGAGCGACTGCGCCACGCTGGTTTTTCCCGCACCCATCATGCCGCAAAGTACGATGTTCACAGCTTAAAACTCTCCAATGCCAGAATGTAACTGTTCTTGCCGAACCCCGCAATGACGCCCTTACAAGCGGGAGAAATGACCGAGTGATGACGGAACTCTTCGCGCGCATGCACGTTGGACATATGCACTTCGATGACGGGCGTGGAAATGCAGCGGATGGCGTCGTAAAGGGCATAGGAATAGTGCGTGAACGCACCTGCGTTCAACACGATGCCGTCATACTGCCCGTCGATGCAGGACTGTATTTTGCCGCACAACTCCCCTTCGATGTTGCTCTGATAAAAATCGACTTCGTCGCCGTTCTTTTTGCAGAACGCCGCAATCTGCCCGTTGATCTCGTCGAGCGTTTCACTGCCGTATACGCCCTTTTCGCGCCGGCCCGTCATGTTGAGATTGACGCCGTTGATGACCAGAAATTTCATACGTTTTTCTCCTTGTATTTTTCAAACAGCCTCTTTGCCGTTTCGTCCGAAGGCTCGATGCCGAGATAGATGCAATCGGAAAAATAAGCCTGATAAAAGAGCATCGCCTCGCCGTTGACGATTTTCTTGCCGAGCGATTCGGCGATACGCAGGAACTCGGACTTGGCGGGCACATAGATGAGGTCGACCGCCGTTTGACAAAGGGACAGAAGATCGCCCCCGACGGGAGATATGCCCTCCGTGCGGTGCATGCCCACCCCCGTACAGTTGATAATGACGTCATAGGGTTTTGCCTCCACGCTTTCGAGGGGCGTGAAGGCGGGGAATTCGTCGTGCACTTTTTGTAAATTTTCTCGGTTGAGGTCATAGGCAAAGACGTTTGCGCCCGCGTCGAGCAGTTTTTTGATGACGCTTCTGCCCACGCCGCCGCTGCCGAGGACGAGGACGCTTTTGCCCGCCGTTTCCACGCCGTTGTTGCGGAGCATCAATAAAAATCCCATGCCGTCGGTGTTGTAACCTTTTTTATTCTTGGCGTCCACGGTATTGACCGCGCCGAACACCGCCGCGTCCCCGCAGACCTCGTCGAGGAAGGGAATGACGGAGAGTTTGAAGGGAATGGTGACGTTGAAATCGTCATATTTTTCAAAGAGCCGCGGCGCAAGCGCGGCAAAATCGCTCTCCGCGACGGATACCGTTTCATAAGAGCATCCGACGCCCAGATTTTCAAGAATGAAGGTGTGCATTGCGGGGCTCAAAGAACGGGAAACGTCCTTGCCGACCACTGCCAGTTTGAGTTTTTTCATATCTGTACTCCGTAAAAATTATACTATTGATGCTATGAAGTTATATTTATTCTATACCCCGATACAGTCCGTCCAAAACGGTAAAAAAGTTTTCAAAGGTCTTTTTCGTGCAGGCAGGATCTTCGATGACCGTTCCGCCCCGTTTCAGCCCCGCCACCGCAAAGGACATCGCCACGCGGTGATCGCCGAAGGTCTGAATGTGCGCGGGACGAATTGCGGGGCAAGGATAGACGGTCACGCCGTCCGCCCGCTCCTCGACGCGCACCCCCTGCGCGGCGAGATTGACGCACATCGCGCGGATGCGGTCGCATTCCTGTCCGCGGATATGCCCGATCCCCTCGATGACCGTCGGCGTTTGGGCATACGGCGCGATGGCCGCCAAGGTCAGCGCCTGATCGGAAAAATCGTTCATGTTCACGCGCACGCCGCGTAGCCTCTGCGGTCCCGTGACCGATACCCCTTCCGCGCTCTCCTCTGCGATACAACCCATGTCTTCCAGCACGTCGAGGAATCGTGAATCTCCCTGCACCGAGTCCTGACGGACGCCCCGCACGGTTACCTTTCGACCGAGAAGCGCGGCGGCCGCAAAGAAATAGTCCGCCGCCGAAAAATCGGGTTCCACCTCGAACTCCCGAAGGGCATACCGCTGCGCGGGAACAAAATAATCCGCCCCCGATTTGGTATACTTTATCCCGAACTGCGAAAGCATTTTCGCCGTGATGCCGATATAAGAGCCTTCCTTCCGTCCGCCCGTGAGGTGCAAGGTCAGTCCATGCGGCAAGACGGGCGCGCTCATTAAAATGGCGCTGGCGAACTGTGAACTCGCATCGGTATCGATGGTCATTTTCCGCACGCCGATACCGCGAGAGCACAGACGGAAAGGGAAATGCCCCGCTTGTTTGATGCACTCTATCGTCGCTCCCGCACGGGACAGCTCGCACAGCAGCGGTTCCATGGGACGGCGTTCCATCTGCTCGGAAGAACGCAAGAGATAGTCCCCGCCCGCAAAGGCCAGCATCACCGTCAAAAACCTTGCCGCCGTGCCCGCACTGCGCACGTTGATTTCGGCGTTTTTCCTTGGCACGGCGCCGCCCGTGCCGCACACGCGCACGGTCTTTGCTTCTTCGTCGATCCGAAGGTCAAAGCCGAGGTCGGCGAGGCAGGACAAAAAGGCACGCGAATCGTCGGAAAAGAGCGCGCCACGCACCGTGCACTCCCCGTCGGACAGCGCCGCCAGCAAGAGCGCGCGGTTGGTGATGCTCTTGGATCCCGGCACCTCCGCCGTCAGGGGCGTGTGCCCGTCGAGTTTTCTGACCGTATATGTCTCCATGCCGCCTCCGCTAAAAAATAAAAGTCAAGACACCGTCTTTTCAACAGACCCATGCCCGAAAAATAAGCTGAAAACAAATTTTATTTCCCCGCGAAACGAACGAGATAGTCGCGGTATTTTTCAAAGGGCAGTTTGAGTTCGGCGTATACGCCGTACCCCGCGGGGACGATCATGGACACCACGTCCGACGCGGCATTTTTCTTGTCCAGACGGGCAAATTCGGCCGCTTTTTCCAGCCCCGCATACCGCGGCGCTTCGCCCAGCACCCGCAGAATCAACCCGCTCAACAGATCGGCGTATTCGGCCGTCGCCAACCCTTCGGCAACGGCGATTTTGAGTTCATAGTACATGCCGACGAGCACAAACTCACCGTGCGAAAGATCGCCGTAATTGAGTTCGAGCGCGTGCGCTGTGGTATGTCCCATGTTCAAAGACTTGCGCAGGTTTTGTTCCCGCTCGTCCAGCCGCACGACCTCCGCCTTGTGCGCGATGCAGTCGGAAGTTATTTCCGAGAGGTAATCCAAATCGAAAAGTCTGTCCGCGTTTTCCAGAAGGTTGTCGAGGATGCTCGGATTGAGCGCGCCGTATTTGATGATTTCGCCCAGTCCGCAACGGATTTCCCGCGCGGGCAAAGTTTTTAAGAAAGAACCGTCCACCAAAACCGCCTCGGGCTGATAGAAGGCGCCCACGACGTTTTTGACCTTGCCCATATCGACGGCAGTCTTGCCCCCGACCGAGGAATCGACCTGCGCCAATAAGGTCGTGGGAATCTGCACGCAGTGAATGCCGCGCATATAGAGCGCCGCCGCCAGTCCGCCGATATCCCCCACCACGCCGCCGCCGAGGGCAAAGAGATAGGAATTGCGGTGCAGTCCCGCGTCGATCATCGCCTGTAAAATGGAAAACAGATTTTTCTGGTTCTTATTTTCCTCCCCCGCGGGCAATATGTACACGGGCGTATTTCCGAAAACTTCGGCGATCTCTTGACCATAAATCGCATGCACATTGCTGTCCGTCAGGACGAAATTCTGATGCCCGCCGAGAAAATCGCGGGCATATTTTTGAAAGCTCCCGCGCTCACAGGTGATGACGCTGTTCTGTGTCGGGGTGTGTATTTCTATGGTTTTCATTGAGGCAACTCCTCATATCTTTTAACGACTTCGCGCATATTGTCCCCGCCCAGCCGTTCGGAAACGACCTGTGCCAGCACCGTCGCCACGACGCTTTCGAGAATGATCTCACAGGCGCAGATTGCCGCCACGTCGCTTCGTTCCGCCGCGGCAATGGCTTTTTCATGCGTGAGATAATCCACGGTATCCAGTCCCTGCATGAGAGTGGGAATGGGCTTCATCGCCGCGCGCAGGACGATCTCTTCCCCGTTGGACATGCCGCCCTCGATGCCGCCGGCATTGTTGGTCTTACGCACATATTTCCCGTCTTCAAAATAAATGGCGTCGTGCACCCGACTGCCGGGACGCAATCCCACGCCAAAGCCCATGCCGACTTCCGCGCCCTTGATCGCTTGCACGCTCATCATGGCGCCGATCAGCCTGCCGTCCAGTTTTTCCGCATAGGTCATACAGCTGCCGAATCCGCTTTTTAAGCCTCTGACGCGTATCTCGACAATGCCGCCCGCCGTGTCGCCGGCGGCTTTGAGCTCGTCAATGCGCGCCATCGCCTCCGCCTGTTTATTGTCGTCGGGCATAAAGAGCGGGCGTTTTTTAACTTCCCGCAACTGTTCGAACGCATATTCCTTTTCGTCCGTAACGCCACAGACCGTGCGGACATAGCCGCCGATTTCCACGCCCAATGCTTTGAGAAATTGGCGGCAGATCGAACCCGCCGCCTCGCGCACGGCAGTTTCGCGGGCGGAAGCACGTTCGAGGATATTCCTTGCATCCGTCTGATCGAACTTTTTGACGCCCGTCAGATCGGCATGTCCCGGGCGCACCCGCGTCAGGCATTTTTTACTGACATCGCACCCCTCGGGCGCCATATATGCCTGCCAATTCTTATAATCGGCATTCTGCACCCAAAAGGCCAACGGACTGCCGAGAGTCAGGCGGTTGCGCACCCCCGCAAGGATTTCCATGCGGTCGGTTTCGATCTTCTGCCGCCCCCCTCTGCCGTAACCGCTCTGCCGCAACGCGAGATATTCATTCACTTCTTCAATGTCGATCTCCAGATTGGCGGGAAGCCCTTCCAAAATGCCGATGAGCGCTTTCCCGTGCGATTCGCCCGCCGATGTCAGTCTGATCATATCGAAAAAATTCCTCCGTACAAAAAATATATTTTTACTGTATTGAACGGGCGTCCCGCTTTACGGATATTCGGATCTTTCCCTGCACCATGCCCGCATATATCACAAAAAACCAAATGTCTTCGCCTGACTTTTTCAACCGAAAAAAGAATACTTCCCGCCGCCCGCGGAAGTGAGGACGATGTCGCCGCACTCGTCCGTGCGATAGATTTCCCCGTCGGGAGAAACGGCGCGCAAGTCGGAAAGAACGCGGTCGGACGGATGCCCGTAATCATTGTCCCTGCCGCAGGAAATGACGGCGGCTTCGGGCGTTAAAAGTTCCAGCCATTCCCGCCCCGAAGAGGTGTTGCTGCCGTGGTGTGCCACTTTCAAGACTTCCGTACTTTCCAAACGAACTTCCATATCGCCGAGCGTGAATACGGAAGGGTCAAGCGCATATTCCGCCGCCAGCATATCCTCCGTTTCCGTCGTCATGTCGCCCGCAAAGAGCACGCTCAGTCCCTCGTATTCCAACCAGATGACCGCCGAATTGTAATTGGAATCCGTCTCGCCGTCGTTATCGGTATACGGCCAGAGAAAGAAGAGAAAATATTCCCCGTTTTCGCCGCAGATGGTTTCATAACGACGGGAAAAGCGCAGGGACGGAACTTGCCGCACCACGCTCTCATAGAGCGAAAAGTAAGTTTCGTCGTCCCCCAGCGTCGCGGCATACGGAAGATAGGCACAGGAAACCGAAACTTCTTCCAGCACACTCTCCAACCCGCCGCAATGATCGCGGTCGCTGTGCGTTAAGATCATATAATCGAGCTTGTCCACGCCTGCGGCGTCGAGATACTGTCCGATCTTGCGGTTATGCTCCGAAGATCCGTCGCCGCCGTCGATGAGAATATTTTTGCCGTCGGGCAACTGCAAAAGCGTGCAGTCGCCCTGTCCGACGTCGAGAAAGTGCACCTTCAATTCCCCTTCGGTCCATTCCGACGGAGGGTACCCGTCCCCGCTCCCTTCCGGCAGGGTCAAGCCGTCGTCGCACGCGGCAAACAGCAACAGACAGGAGGACGCGACCGACAAAAGCGCGAACAAAATCGCCGCAAAGCGTGATTTGCTGTTTCTTTGGTATTTCTTCAAATTTTCTCCTTCCGTTTTACCGCCAGCGGGATGCGGCATCGGTCAAGAAACCGCTTTCCCGACAGGAAATCAGTATATTTCCGTGATTTTGCGTTTGATGAATGCCGCTTGTTCTTTGGCGGTACGATACCCGATATCGTACATCTCCAAAAGAGACCCTTCGGCGGCATCAAGGGGGGTAAAAATATCGAGCGGCGGACGAATAACGACGTTGCAGGCCTCATACCCGCGCGACAGCGCGTCGGGGCGGGGTGTTATTTTGACCGTGGAGTCGAGCGTATCGGACAGCACGCGGGTGAGCACGTTGTGCGGTTTCTTGTTCTTATCCGACGGCAAAGCGGCGTTGAGATCGACGCCCAGCACGAAATCGGCGCCGCGGCGGCGCAATACATCCGCGGGGACGGGATTGGTGTATACCCCGTCAATGAGTTCCCGCCCTTCGACGTTGACGCTGTGGAAATAGGGCGGAATCGCACAGGACGCAATGCAGGCATGCGCCACGCTCCCCTGTTCGAGGAGAACGCCTTCCACCGTCTCCTTGTCCGTGGCCCAGGCATAGAAAGGCGCCTTCAGCCCCTTGAAATCGGTTTCGTGCAGATATCCGTTCAGAAACTCCTCCACGAATCCCATATCCATATACGGCCGCAGATAGCGGGCGTACTGTTTCAGACAGATATTGAGCACGGCGTCCTTGATCTCGTCAGTGGCATAGCCGTAGGCTTTGAGCGCGCCCACCACGCTGCCGATGCTGGTACCAGCATACCAATCGAAAAAGATGCCCTCTTCTTCGAGCGCCTGCAAAATACCCAGATGCGCCATGCCTTTCGCACCGCCGCAACCGAGTGCCACGGCAAAAATTTTCTTCTGCTTCTTTTGTTTCTTTCGCTTATAGCGCGAAAAAATATTTTTAAGCGTACGAATGGGATGCACTGCCATTCCGTTTTTTCCTCCCCCTCTCCGCACAGATCGTGCGCCTTGCGCGTCCGCGAGCGGCGGATTCGCGCATTAAAAAATTCATACTTTTATTTTAGCGCAAAATCGGGCAAAAGTAAACGCATTTTTTTACGATATTATTTTTTTTCATAAAAAAATACCCCGACGATAACCGCCGAGGCATTTTTTCCTTCTGATGGGGAGATGTTGATTTATTTTTCCGACCGAAAGACGAAATTCTCGCCGACATAATCGATGTGCACGGTTTCGCCCGTCTCGATCCTGCCCGCGAGGATCTCTTCGGACAGACGGTCCTCGATGCGGCGGCGGATGATGCGTTTGAGCGGCCGCGCGCCGTAAGCCTCGCTGTAACCTTCCCGCACCAGTTCTTCCCGTGCGGCAGAGGAAATGGACAGCCGTATGTCCCGATCCCCCAACCGATCGCCGAGCGCGGCGATGAGTTTGGTGCAAATGGCACCCGCCTCTTCCTTGCTGAGTTTGTGAAAGACGATGATATCGTCCAGACGGTTCAAAAATTCCGGACGGAAGTGCGCCTTGAGCGCCTCCGTTATTTCTTCTTTCATGGTTTCGTGCTCGCTCTTTTCGTCGACGGCGGAGAAACCCAAAGGCTGCATTCCGCCCGTGCGGCTCGCGCCGATGTTGGAAGTGAGCACGATGACGGTATTGCGGAAACTGACCAGGCGTCCCTTGCTGTCTGAAAGCCTGCCGTCGTCCAATATCTGCAAAAGAAGATTGAACACGTCGGGATGGGCCTTTTCGATCTCATCGAAAAGCACGACGGAATAAGGCTTGCGCCGTACCTGCTCCGTGAGCTGACTGCCCTGCACATCGTCATACCCCACGTATCCCGGCGGCGCACCGATGATCCGCGAAACGGCGTGTTTTTCCATGAATTCGCTCATATCCAGGCGGATCATCATCTTTTCGTCCCCGAAAAGCGCCTCGGCGAGTGCCTTGGCGAGATCGGTTTTGCCCACGCCCGTGGGGCCCACGAAAATAAAGGATCCGATCGGGCGGTTGGGCTCTTTGAGTCCCGCCCGCGCACGGCGGATGGCTTTCGACACGGCAACCACCGCTTCGTTTTGCCCGATGATGCGGGCATGGAGCCGCTCTTCCAGTTTCAACAGCTTTTGCCCTTCCTCCTCGGAAATGCGGGAGAGCGGAATGCCCGTGCGGTCGCTGACGATGGCGGCAATGTCCTCCCCGTCAATGGACGGGGTCGAAGCGTTGTATTCCTTGCGCCAGGTTTCGGCGAGCAAATCGACTTCGTCGGTATACCGATCGATGAGTTTTTTCAGATTGTCGGCCTTTTTCACGTCCCCGTTCACGCGGGCGCGGTGTTCGTCGATGCACAGCCGCTCGATCTTGTCGTTCAGTTCCTGCACGCCCTTGGGACCCGTGTACGACTCCAGCCGCGCGCGGGAGGCGGCTTCGTCGATGAGGTCGATGGCCTTGTCGGGCAGATAGCGGTCGGCGATATACCTGTCGGAGAGCGTCACCGCGCTTTCGATGGCGCTTTCCGTGATGATGACGCCGTGGTGCGCCTCGTACTTATCCCGCAACCCCTGCAGGATTTTGATGCAATCCTCGGGCATGGGTTCCTCCACGACGACGGGCGTAAACCGCCGCTCGAGCGCGGGGTCCTTTTCGATGTATTTGCGGTATTCGTCCAACGTGGTCGCGCCGATGGTCTGCAGATCCCCGCGGGCGAGCATGGGCTTTAAGATGTTGGACGCATCCATATTGGAATCGGACGAACTGCCCGCGCCGACGATGGTGTGTATCTCGTCGATGAACAGGATGATGTCGCCGTTGCGTTTGACGGCCTCCACGACCTCTTTGAGCCGTTCTTCGAAATCGCCGCGGTATCTGGCCCCCGCCAGAAGTCCCGCAAGATCGAGCAAAAAGACGATTTTACGCTGTAACAATTCGGGCACGTCGCCCGAAACGATGGCCTGCGCCAACCCCTCGACGACGGCGCTCTTGCCGACGCCTGCCTCGCCAACAAGTACGGGATTGTTCTTGGAACGGCGGGAGAGGATCTGCATGACTTTTTCGATCTCTTTTCTCCTGCCGATGACGGGATCGAGTTTTCCCTCGCCCGCCCGCGCGGTGAGATCGACGCCGTACCGTTCCAGTTCGGGCGGCAGAACGCTCGCTTCGCGCTTATACTGATAGTGCTGCCCCTCCCGTCCGCCGCGATCGGCTTTCTGCATTTCCTCGATGACGCGGTAATCGTTATGAAAAACTTCCTCCAGCGCGTCGCGTAACCCGTCCTCGGATATGCGGTGATCGCTGAAAAAAATACGGGCATATCCGCCGTCCGTCTGCAAAATGGCCATGAGAACGTGTTCGGCGGTGATGATGTAATTGCGCCTGTCGGGCGTATTTTCGATGGCGATCGCGCGCGCCTTTTCCAGCACGCTCTTGGTGCGCGGCGTGGAACCGACGGTCGGATCGTTCACATTGCGGACGGAAAAGAAAAATTCCGAAAATTCCTTCTTCTGTACGCCCGCCTCGTTGAGAATGCGGCAGGCGGCGCACCCCGGGACATGCAACATACCCAAAACGAGATGCTCCGTACCGATATAGCGGATGCGTATTTTTTCATTGAGCTTATTGACGCACTCAAAGACGCATTTGAGATCGTCCGAGTACCTGGATTCGTCCTCCATATTGCTCCTTTCTCCTTATCGACAACGGGCTTTGCCCCTGATTTTAATGAACCGATCCCGCCCGCCGTCAAAGACAGGGGAACGGGAAAACGCGGCTTTAACCTGTTTCCGCGAAAAATTTTTCCCTTTGCAGTGCGTTTCCGCACTCTTACGTTTTTATTCTCTTACGCTTTTATGTTCTTATGCTTTTATGTTCTTCGTCCTTGCCGCAAAAAATCCGTTCAGCCGTGAACGAGCTCCTTGAGCCGCGCCTGCACGCATTCGGCGCGGTACTGCTCCCGCCCCCGCAAATCGAGGGTCTCTTTGGAAAAACGGGTAATGTTGGAATCGCGCATACCGACGATGAGATCGTCAAGATCGGACATCTTATCCACGTTATACAGCCCGAGCGAAACGCCGATCTTGAATTGCGTCATCAGTTTCAAAAACTCCTTGGCCGACAGCGTAACGCAATTGGTCAGAATCCCGTATGCGCGGCCGCAGGCATCGCGGACAGCCAAAGGATCCTTTTCATACATTTCTTTGCGCGCGCGCAGTTCCGTTTCCACGACGGTAAACACCGCCTCGCTGACTTCGTTCAGTATTTTCTGTTCGGAATAGCCGAGCGTGATTTCGTTGCTGATCTGGTACATATCCCCGTCGGCATTGCTCCCCTCGCCGTACACCCCGCGCACGACCATGCCTTTGCGCCGCATACGGTCCTTGAGGTCGCCGAACAGATCGGGCCGACGGGTGATGGCGGGCAGAAAGAGCATCACGGAGGCGCGCAATCCCGTGCCGAGATTGGTGGGACAGGCGGTGAGATAGCCAAGCCTTTCGTCATAAGCAAAGCGCACGCAATCGCCGATGACGTCGTCGATGCCGCTGAGATATTCATACCCTTTGAAGATCTGAAATCCCTTGATATAGTACTGTTCTCGGACATGGTCCTCTTCGTTGACCATGATGGATATGTTTTCTTCCTGATTTATATATACGGCGCCGACCTCTCTTTTATCAATGAGAGCCTGGGAAATGAGATAATTTTCTTTGAGCATCTCCAACTCTTCTTCGTCCGTTTCTTCCACATAAATACAGCGGAACGAATCGATCTGCGAGAGCGGCAGACGCAACAAAGAAACGATTTCGCGCGCCTGCTCACGGCTTTTCAGCCGATGGGGAAAAGGATAATCGGCGAGATTGCGCGCCAGACGAATGCGGGTGGAAACGACGGCACTTTCGAGATTGTCCATATTCATTCCTCCTCGTCGTCGCCGAACAGCAACAGTTTGAGCTCTTCCGCCTTGCTCTTCAATCTTGCCGCCCTGCCTTCGTCCGAAGCCGCCCTGCCGCTTTTACTCTGTTTTTTGATGTCTTCCAACATTTGCAGTATTTCCCGCAAAGACGCGGCGGCTTCATATTTCGGATCGGAAGAAGGGCGCTTGCCGCAATGCTCGTCCCCGCCCTGCAACCGCACGATGTAGGGTGCCAGCTCGGCGGCAAAGACCTGATAGCATTCGGCACAGCCGACCAGCCCGCTGTGCAGATAGTCCTCCATCGTGTTGCCGCAAAAAGGACAGCGCGCCGCCCTCTGCGTCTCCTGCCGCGCCGCGGCGGCGTTCGCGGCGGAAAAAGCCGCCCCCTCGACGGGCGCGGACGAGCTCTCCCCCGCGGGCGAACGGCGTTTTTCAAAACACGATTCGCAAAAATATTCGGTTACTTTGCCCATCTCCGTGGCATATTCCACGGTGATTTTGGCTTCATTTTTTCCACAACGCGAACAAAGCATGAAATTCCTCTCCCGTCTGTCGTCCGACGCATACACGACACGGCAGCGCGCCGCTTCGGCTATCGCGTCGACCGATACGAACACCTGAAAAATTTAAAATCCGACGACCTCTTCCGAGCCGTTCATCCCCGCAAAAATCCTGCTCGATGCGGGCATGCCTGCTGCTTTTACTCCGTCCTTGCGTCACCGCACCCCCTGCAAAAAAATCCGTCAAGCCGTCAGATTTTTTTCTTGCCGCGGAGCTTGCCGCGGAAAAGGAACCACAAAACGACCAAAGTTTGCAAAGGAATGCCGATGAGGAAGAGCATCCACAAATTGGGCGCATCGGGGAACGCGATAAACAACGTCATAAAAATGCTCAAAAGCAACGTCCAGATCAGACAGGAAACGGAGATCGGCCGCAAAATGTTGAATTTCCAGACGCTGCTCAACACCACGATGACGATAAACGTAACGGGCAAGGCGTAGACAAAGGGCAACCAGGGACTGGAAAAATCGGGAGCAAGCAACATGGTGAACACAAACGCGACGACGGCCACCAGCCAGCTGAGCCCGACGCTCATCGCCATGATCATGCCACGGGAAAAGAATCCCTTGCGTTTGTCGGGCACCGCAACCTCCTCATGACGGCAGAGAAAATCGTTGACCGTCACGCCGTACATCTCCGCCAGGCGGTAAAGCACAAAAATATCGGGCATGCCGTTCCCCTGTTCCCATTTGGAGACCGATTTATCCGAATAATTGAGCCGTTCCGCCAATTCGAGTTGGGTGAGATTGGCGGCGCGCCTGTATTTTGCCAGGTTTTCCGCAATGATCCGATTGAGTTCTTCCTGTTCCATGGTTTGCCTCTCCGTTTCGTTTGCTGTTATTTTACACGTTTCTATGTTCGGGATCTGCACGCTCCGCAATTTATCGGCGTCAAAAATTTATCGGCGTCAAATCCCGTTTTGCATTTCACTCTCGCGCCCGTTGCGCCGTCTGCCGCCCTTCCTCGCGCCTTCCCGCGACGCATTTCGGCTCCGCCTTCCCGCGACGGGGGGCTTTTCTTCGCGGCGACGATCGGCCGCACCGTCCGGCCGTGCACTCTTTCTTTCGCCGCATGCCTCGGTCGCGCGTCCTCGCATTGTCCCCGCAACGCATGTGCCGCATTATTCTCTCTTTTACGTATCCTTATCCCTTTCCCTGCGCCCGCGCATACTTTCGGGGCGCGCACTCTTGAGGGATGAAGCACCGATGCCGCCGAAATGCCGACCGTACACCGTCTGCGCATATTTTTACCGCCGCGGACGGATTTCCCGAAAGCGCAAAAAATTATTCCGCCACACCTTTCTCGGTTTATCGCGCCGAAACGGGCGTTCCGTCCGAAAAAACCGCTCCCTTCCACGGCTTTTTATGCCCATTGTCCTTATCGGACAATACTATACCATAAAACCATCCGCTTTGTCAACGCCGAAAAGGCTTTTTTGCGTAAAATAAGGGCATTCTACTCTCGGTAGAGCCGCTTTTTGTGACTCTATTTTTTATTTTTCGGACAATAGAACTCTTTTTTTGACGAGTAGGTTGAAATTTTCCGCGCCGTTGCGTACAATATTCTTAAACAAAAGACGTGCACGAAAGCGATGCGGCGACAACACGCGTTACAGGCCCGAACGAAGGCCGAGCTCGGATGATTTTACACGGCAAAGACAGAACGGCTCAACGATAACGCGGGTCGATAACGGAACGACGGCATATCGGACGCAAGGAGACGGCAAACCGACTGACCGGCAAACGGATCCGGCCGAACGACGGTCGGGTGTCGGTTGGTTGCGGGAGCGCGGCACCTCGGACGCCTCCCCGAGCGACAAAAAACAATCGGCATCGGTTGCGTTGCGGAGACCTTACACAAAGCGCAAAACGACGGCGGGTCGACGATTGACAAATGCCGTCTTGCCCCCGATCGGGGACAGGCTGCTCACATCGGACAGTTTCCGACGGCAAAGGACGCGATTTGACGAAACATTGAACGCAAACCGAAAACACGTTGTCCCGCCGCACGAAAGGCGACGGCCGAGAAAAGCGAAATCGAACGCGGCAAGAAACATGCCTGCTCGCCGCCGCACGAAATTTTTTTAAAACAGATCACACATCCTATTTTCTCATTCTAAAAAACGGCGTTGTAAAACGCCGTTTTTTCGTGCCGAAAAACAACTTCCGTCCCGACAAAGCCCCGACCCACGTCGGACTTTGTCGAATTTTTTCGCCATTTATCTTTCGATTATCCGTTTCTTCCGTACATATTCTTGATATTGTTCTTCTTGAAAACGGTGTCAAAAATTTTATCGCCTTTGACGACCTTTCCCAATCGCTTACGCTCCGAAACGCATTCAAAGATATATTATTTTATATTTTAATGCCATCCCACAATCCCCGCACGATTCGCCTTTTTTCAAGGTACGACAACTTATTGGCGTACTTTTTACTTCTGGCACCCGAATATTTTTAAAAAATTTTACAAACGGAACGGCAAAAGGATCGGATGAATTGTAAAACATATGAAAAAAGCCGCATACGGAGAAAATTCCCGCCCGTATGCGGTTCAATGCATATGTCGCAAAATGCAATTGTTATAAGTTTCTGCGATTTTTAAAGTGCGGGAAAGACGAACGCGCGCAAGACTCAATAAGCGCGGGCAAAGATGATCATATGCGCCGCTTTCTTACCGCAACAGACACACGTTTCGGCCGTTTCGCCTTCGGCGTATACGCGGGCGGTCGCCGCCGTCTGTTCCTTGACCTTATCCTCGCAGGCCCGATCGCCGCACCAGCCCGCCTTGACGAAATTGCCCGCTTCCACGCCCTGCAACAGCGCGGCAAGATCGTCGGCATAGACGATGCGTCCGTCACGGCGCACCCGCGCCGCCTCCAGCATATCCTTCTGAACGGTATCGAGCAGGGAAATCACGGTTTCCGTCGCCGTATCGAGCGCGGCGGCAGTCTTTTCCAGCGTGTCGCGGCGGAACAGCATGACCTTTCCTTCCGCGAGATCCCGCGGGCCCACTTCGATGCGCACGGGCACGCCCTTCATCTCCCATTCGTTGAACTTCCAGCCGGGAGAATTTTCCGAATAATCGGTCTGCACGCGTACGCCCGCCTTTTTCAATTTTTCTTCGAGCGCAGCGCAAGCCTCGTTGACGCCGCCCTTCTTCGCCGCAATCGGTATGATGACGACCTGCAAAGGCGCCACTTTGGGCGGGAATACCAACCCGCGCGCGTCGCCGTGGGTCATGATGATCGCCCCGATGAGACGGGTCGACACGCCCCAGCTCGTGGTATAGGCATACTTATGCGCGCTGTCTTTGTCGAGGAACTGAATGTCGAAAGCCTTGGCAAAATTCTGTCCCAGATAATGCGACGTGCCCGCCTGCAGGCTTTTGCCGTCCTTCATCATGGCTTCCATGCCGTAAGTGGCGACGGCGCCGGCGAACTTTTCTTTTTCGGTCTTTCTTCCCGTGATGACGGGAATGGCGAGACATTCCTCGGCGAATTTCTTATAGACGCCGAGCATCTTCTGGGTCTCTTCCTCGGCCTCCTCGGCCGTGGCGTGCACGGTGTGCCCCTCCTGCCAGAGAAATTCGCTGGTGCGCAGGAACGGACGGGTCGTCTTTTCCCAACGCATGACGTTGCACCACTGGTTGATGAGTACGGGCAGATCGCGGTAGGACTGCACCCATTTGGAATACATATTCCCGATGATGGTCTCGCTCGTGGGGCGGACGACCAGCGGCTCGGCGAGTTTCTCACCGCCCGCATGGGTAACGACGGCAACCTCGGGGGCGAACCCTTCGACGTGTTCCGCCTCTTTGGACAAAAAGCTCATGGGGATCAAGAGCGGGAAGTAGGCATTCTGCACGCCTTCCGCCTTGAACATATCATCAAGATGCTTTTGGATGAGTTCCCAGACGGCATAGCCGTAAGGACGGATGACCATCGTTCCCTTGACGGGACCGTAATCGACCAGACGGGTCTTCAATACCACGTCGGTATACCACTGCGGAAAATCCTTCTCGATGTCTGCAATCTGTTCCACAAACTGTTCTTTTGCCATATATTTTTTCTGACTCCTGTTGACATAGTTGCCCGATGGGTGCAAGGGCGCACGCTACAAAAGGCATACGCCTTTATTATCATAGCACATCCGACTCATTTTTTCAACATTTTTTCAACCATTTTTCAGTCCTTTTCGCGCTCTTTACGGCCTTTTCAAAGTCTTTTTTATAAACTTTGTTTGCAAAGAATTTTACTTTGCGAAAAAAACACAAATGAACGGACCCGTTCCGACTCTTCTTTCTGCGCACGCTTGCTGTGCAGACAAAAAGGTATACGCCATGAATACGCTCTATCTTTCGATCTGTCTGCGGCATCGGGACGCCGCAAGAGAGAAAAATTTCATCAGCGGAAAAAACAAAACACAGACGCTTACGACGGCGCAAACGGTCTGCGGCAACATCGCGGTGAAGGAGGCATAAAAATAAGCGACCGCGGCTTCGCCGCTCACGCCGTAAAACAGCGGATACAGCAAATCGTCCAGAAGCGTGAACAGCACGGTGCACATCGCCGCCGCGGCGGCGCAGAAGGCGGCCTCCGCCGCCTTTGAACATACGGGATATTTTTTGCCCAGCGCGGAGAGCACATTAAAGGCAACGCCCCCCGCGACGGCGACGGAAAGAAGCACCCATGCCATGGTTTTCAGCCCCGCGCGCAACAGAACGCTGACTTTCGGCACGTCCAGCAGGACGACGATTGCGAGCGCACACAAAAGCAGGAACAACAAATCGGCCGCTGCCGCGTTCCAAGGGAATTTTCTCTTTCTTTCCGCCGCCTTTATCTCGCCGCCCGCCGCTTTTTGCCCTTCTCTTCTTTCGGCAAACAAGCCCGAAAAACCGAACAGACAGGCAAAAAAATTGAAATACAGCAGATACAGCACGACGGTCTTGACGTCAAAGCCGAAGAAAAAACAACGCAAAAGAGAATATGCCGTCGCCGTCAGCGCGCCCCTTCCCGGACCAAACGCGCGGGAAAAACAGAGCAGCAGAACGGTGACGACTTCCACGCCCGGAACGGCGGCGAACAATGCCTGTCCCCCGATGAGCAAGGCTACCATGACCGACATAAAGGCGATTTCCCGCGCATTCAGCCGCATTGCCGAACCTCAAAAGGTATCGTAATGCAGAGCATACGTATACCCCTGAATGACGGGAAGAGAACTTGCCCCGTATGTCGCCGAAGCATAGGTCTGAGTGCCGTACGTGAAAGTGCCGTATTCATCGGTGGCATACACGACGCCGTCATACTCCGTTAAATCGGTATAGATCATCCAGCAAGCCGACCAGTCCTCTTTGTTATGTATACCGTTTACCGCCGTGATCGTAAAGCCGTACTCCCCCGTATATCCTTCAAAAGAAACACGCTCTTCTGCCTGTATTTGTACAAGGGCATCGTACAGTGAAACCGTTTTCTCGATGGCAACCGCCTTAAAGATGAACTGTTCTCCCCAATTTATGATTACTTCATAAGGCGATTTTATTTCGTTTTCCGTACTGCTGCCTGTTTCCTCTCCCTGCGGTTCGCCCGTACACGCGGAAAAAACGCACAACGAAAAAGCCAGCGCGGCAACCGTCGCCAACGCGAAAGAGATATGTTTTGCAAGTTTCATGATTCAAAAACCTCCGTAAAAAATTTTTCGGCGTCCAACGCCGTTTTTTACCGAAAGAAAAAAGGAAAGCGGAAACGGGAAAACGGCACAAAAAAAGCCCCTTCTTTCCCTGCGGGAAGAAAGAGCACGCCGAAAAAAAGGGAACTTCCCTCTCTTGCGTTCCGTTCTTCGCCCTCCGCAAAGAAACACCGAACGATATAAAACATCGGTGTAACGGTTATGCACGCGGGGGGGCAGGTCTCCTGGCTTAAAAAAGCGACTTACGGCGTTTTCGTCCTTCCCATGCCCGAAAAAAGCACAGTGGACGAAAACAGTCGCCGAACAGTAGCGGGGGCTGCGGAGCTATCGGCTCTCTTCCCTTTTAAACGCGCATCTCTGCGCGTACCGCCTGCGTGGAATGTATAATTTTTCCGAAGCGCGGGGAAAGAATTCCGCTCTTTCCCCGCGCGACTCAAACCAATTTTAACACATTCAAAAAAAATTGTAAAGAATTTCAAAAGCAAACGTATAAAAATATACTTTTTTTCGAAAACTTTTTCTTTTTTTTTCGTAAAAGCCTTGAAATGCGAAAAAAAAACAGGTATAATACAGATAATGAAAATAACGTACCTTTCCTTAATTCCCGCGAGAACGGGAAAGAAAAGGACGGATTTTCAAAAAATCGGAGCGAAAGAAAAAGTGATCGGAAAGAAGAACGAAAAAAGAGAAGAAAAAGGTCTGACCTTACAGAGCCTGCAAAAGCTCAAAAACGGCACGGACATCCGCGGTACGGCTTCCGAAAACCCTTTCGGCGAGCCCGTCAACCTCACCGACGAGGCAGTGACCGCATTGGCACAGGCCTTCTATGTCTGGCTGCAACGACGCACGGGGAAACGTACGGTGAGCATTGCCGTGGGACACGATTCCCGCATTTCCGCACAACGGATGAAAGACTGTGTCGTACACGGCGTATGTGCCTGCGGCGGCAAAATCGTCGTCACGGGGCTCTCCTCCACGCCGTCCATGTTTATGTTGCTGCAAAAGCCCTCCTTCGGTTGCGACGGATCCGTCATGCTGACGGCAAGTCATCTGCCCTTCCACAAAAACGGCATGAAATTTTTCGTGCCCGAAGGCGGACTGGAGAGCGAGGATATTTCCGATCTCATCGCCATTGCGCATAAGGGAAAATTCCCCGTCGGCGCGGGGGAAATTGTGCATCGGTCATTTATGGCGGAATACAGCCGCGACCTCGTTGATTTTGCGCGGCGCATGACGGGGGAAGAAAAACCGCTCGAAGGCAAACGCATCGTCGTGGATGCGGGCAACGGCGCGGGCGGATTTTATGCCACCGAAGTCCTCCGCCCTCTCGGCGCGGACACGACGGGCTCGCAATTCCTCGAGCCCGACGGCACCTTCCCCAACCATATTCCCAACCCCGAGAACAAAGCGGCGATGGAGTCCGTCTGCAACGCGGTGAAAGAAAATCATGCCGATTTCGGCATTATCTTTGACACCGACGTGGACAGAGCGGGCGCCGTGGATCGGGACGGAAAAGAAATCAACCGCAACCGCCTGATCGCCCTCATTTCCGCCATATTGCTGGAAAAAGAACCGGGCGCATACATCGTGACCGATTCGGTAACTTCGGACGGTCTCGCGCAATTCATTGCGGCGCACGGCGGCGTGCATCACCGTTTCAAACGGGGATATAAGAATGTCATCAACGAAGCCAAACGGCTGTGCGGAGAGGGAAAGAACGCGCCCCTCGCCATCGAAACAAGCGGTCATGCCGCTTTGAAAGAGAACTATTTCCTCGACGACGGCGCCTACCTGGTGACCCGTCTCATCATCGCGCTCGCCTGCCTCGCCAAAGAAGGGAAGAGCCTTTCTTCCCTGATCGCCGACCTGCCCATGCCCGCGGAAGAGGCGGAAATACGCCCGACTTTCGTCGACCCCGACTCGGAATTCAAATCCATCGGCGCAGACATCATGAAACAACTTGTGCGTTACGCGCGGGACACCGATTACATCCGTCCGGCACCCGACAACCGCGAAGGCGTGCGCATGAACTTCGACAAGGCGCACGGCGACGGCTGGGTACTCGTGCGCATGAGCCTGCATGAACCCATTATGCCCGTCAATTGCGAGAGCAATTCCGTCGGCGGATGCCGACTGCTCGTGCGGGAAATTTATTCCTTTCTCAAACAATACCCCTGTCTGGACCTCACGCCGTTCAAAAAATATCTTTGAAGCGACACAGATAAAGACAGGTTCGTGAAAAAACGTTTCCGATTTTTTCCGCCATACCGACGGACAAACGTCCGTCCTGCCGCTCGCGCGCCCGCGCGGGCGGAATTTTTTCTTTTTCCGCAAAGTTTATGCGGCCAAACCCCATTCAAAAGTTGAAAAATTCCGCAAAGTATAGTATAATGATACCGCAAATAAAAAAATAACTTCAAACGACATAAAAGGAGTTTTTATGGCAGACACCAAACAACTGACCGTCAACGCATTGCGCATCCTCTCCGCGGAAGCCATTCAAAGGGCCAATTCCGGCCATCCCGGCATGCCGCTGGGCGCGGCGCCCATTGCATATGCGCTCTTTCAGCAGCACCTGAAATTTAACCCCGACGATCTGCGCTGGGACGACAGAGATCGCTTTGTCCTCTCCGCGGGACACGCCTCCGCTCTGCTCTATTCCCTTTTCCATATCTATGGCATGGGTTTAACGCGCGATGACCTGATGAACTTCCGCCAGCTTGGCTCCCGCACTCCCGGCCACCCCGAATTCGGGCATACGGCGGGCGTGGAAACGACCACGGGGCCCTTGGGACAAGGCATTGCCAATGCCGTCGGCATGGCGATGGCGGAAGCCCACTTGGCAGCCATTTATAACCGCCCCGGATTCCCCGTCGTCGATCACTATACCTATGCCCTTTGCGGCGACGGATGCCTGGAAGAGGGGCTCTCTTATGAGGCCTGCGCCTTCGCGGGAGCGCATAAACTCGGCAAGCTCATCCTCTTCTATGACAGCAACAACATCACCATCGAAGGCAACCTCGGTTATACCTTCAAAGAAGATATTGCCAAGCGCTTTGAGGCGCAAAACTGGCAGGTCCTGACCGTCGACCTCATCGCCAACCCCGACGACACCGATCTCATCGGACAGGCCGTCGCACAGGCAAAAAAGAATAAGGAACAGCCCACCCTCATCATCTGCAAGACCCGCATCGGGTACGGTTCCCCTCTCGAAAACTCCGAAAAGAGCCACGGCGCGCCGCTCGGAGAGGACAATCTGAAAAAGACCAAGGAAAAGCTCCGCTGGAACTATGAGCCCTTTGACGTCCCCGCCGAGGTCATCGACCACTGCGCGGAGGCGGGCGTTCGCGGCAAAGCGGCGGAAGAACGCTGGAAGGAGATGTTTGCGCGCTATGCCGCCATTTATCCCGTCGAAGCGGAAGAATACCAGAAGAGAATGCGCGGCGAACGACCCGACCTCTCCATGCGGGAGGATCTCTTCGACTTCAACAAACCCATGGCGACGCGGCAGACCTCCTCGGTCATCCTCAATAAAATCGCGGCGGATATGCCCTCTCTGATGGGCGGCAGTGCCGATCTCGGCCCCTCCAATATGTCCGTCATGAAGGACACCGATCAGGTCGTTTACGGCGATTTCTCGCCCGAGAACTATGCGGGCAGAAACGTACACTTCGGCATCCGCGAGCACGCCATGGTCGCCATCTGCAACGGTTTGCAGCTGCACGGCGGCATCGATGCCTATTGCGCCACATTCTTCATCTTCACCGATTACTGCAAGAACGCCCTGCGCCTCGCCGCGCTCATGAAACTGCCCGTCTTCTATATCTTCACGCACGACTCCGTCGGCGTGGGCGAGGACGGCCCCACGCATGAGCCCATCGAACAGCTCATCGCCCTGCGTTCCATCCCCGGCATGAAGGTCTACCGTCCCGCGGACGGCAAGGAAACGGCCGCGGCTTACATCTCCGCGCTCAGCGGGCATGAACCCACCGCACTCATCCTTTCCCGCCAGGCCTTGCCGCAATACGAGCATTCCGGCAAAGCCGCACTCAAAGGCGGCTATATTCTGGAGGACTGTCAGGGCAAACCGGACGTACTGCTCATCGGCACGGGTTCGGAAGTGGAGATCTGCATCAAAGCCAAGGCCGAACTCGCCGCCATGGGCATCAAGGCCCGCGTCGTGTCCATGCCCTGCATCGAAGAGTTTGAAAAACAGAGCGAAGAATACAAACAGAGCGTCCTGCCGCGCAGTGTGCGCGCCCGCGTGTGCGTGGAAGCCGCGTCCCCTTACAGCTGGTACCGCTATGCGGGGGATTACGGCGAAATCGTCGCCATGTACGGGTTCGGCGCCTCCGCGCCCGCCAAGAAACTCTTCGAGCATTTCGGCTTCACGGTGGAGAACGTCGTGCAGAAGGCCCTCGCCTCCATTCGCAAATGCCCCGTAAAACTCAAGGTGATGGACAGTTATGGATCTAAACTCTCTGATTGAAAACCGCTACAGTTGCCGCGATTTCTCGGATAAGTCCGTGGATCGGGCTCTGATCGGACGCATCTGCGCCGCGGCGGCGCTCGCCCCCTCCGCGTGCAACTCCCAACCCTGGAAAATGCACGCGCTCTACGGAGAGAAAAAAATGCGCGTCGCCCGCGCCCTGCAAGGACTGGGACTGAACGCACAAGCCGAAAAAGCGCCCGTCCTGCTCGCGATCGAAGAGACGCCCGCAAGATATATGTCCCGTTTCGACGGCATCGTGCAGGCGAACGAATGGGCGGCATACGACATCGGCATTCTGACGGCGCACATCCTGCTCCTCGCCAAGGAGAACGGTCTGGAAAGTTGCGTCATCGGCTATGCCGCCGATAAATCGGCCGTCGCCGATGCCTTGGGAACGAAAAACCCCGTTCCCCTCTTCATTGCGTTGGGCTATGCGCGGGAAAGCGCGACCGTCCCCGCAAAAAAGCGCAAACCGCTTGCGGAAGTATTTTCGGAAGAATAGCAATAAAAAAATAGGAAAGAAAACGCGGCCGTCCCGAAAATCGGGACGGCCGCGTTTTTGATACCGTTCAAAAAAATTGTTGATTCGGATACTTCTTGACAAACGCATCCGACATCGATTGCAGACGCACGCATATGTCCGTATGCCCACTTCCCCGGGAGAGAGATTTTCTTACTCCCAAGGCAGAGGTTCGCCGCCGAGGATGTGTATGTGCAGGTGTGGCACGCTCTGTCCCGCGTTGGCCCCCTGGTTGACGACGAGGCGGAAACCGTCCTGTACGCCCAATTTTTCCTTCAATGCGGGAATCTTCTGCAACGCGCGCTTGACGATGAGCGCGCGGCTCTCGTCCATTTCTTCAAGCAATGCAAAATGTTCCTTGGGAATGCACAGGCAGTGTACTTTGGCCTTGGGCTCGATGTCCCTGATGACGATCAGTTCCTCGTCCTCGTACAGCTTCTGCGAAGGGATTTCTCCCGCAATGATTTTACAGAAAACGCAATCATTCATGATCAATTTCTCCTATACAATATTCTTCTTTTCTTTCTTTTAATATGATCCGTCCCCTTTTCGGCACGTTCCCGCGCACGGCGACGCGGATATAATTCTCGGTATACCCGAACGTAAACCCGTCCTTTTGCTCCTCGGGGACAAAGGAAAACGTTTGGCCGAGAAAACCGTCGACATACGCCGCCTGCCGCGCGGCGGCGCGTTCCGCCAGACGGCGGCGGCGATCTTCTTTGACTTCGGGCGAAAGTTGCGGCAGAGCCGCCGCGGGCGTGCCTTCGCGCGGGGAATAGACAAAACAATGCACCTGTGCAAAGGCCGCCTCGTCAATGATCGAAAGAGTGTCGGAAAACTCCTCTTCCGTCTCCCCGGGAAACCCGGCGATGATGTCCGTCGTGATCGCCGCCCGCGGAAAAAATTCATAGATCATGCGGCAACGTTCCAGATATTCCTCCCGCGTGTAATGTCGGTTCATGCGGCGCAAAACGGCGGAAGAGCCGCTCTGCAAGGATAAATGGAAATGGGGCGCAAAATCGGACATGCCCCTTGCCGCCGTCAGCAATTTCTCGTTCACGACCCGCACTTCCAAGGAGCCGAGCCTGACCCGCGCGGGCAGGGAGGAAAGCGCGCCGAGAAGCTCCGCCAGTCCCTTTTCCCCGTCCCGATAGGAAGAGATGTCTATGCCCGTCAGGACGATTTCTTCCGCACCCCGTTCGGCGGCGGCACAGGCCTCCGCCACGACGCTGTCCGTGGCGCGGGAACGGCTTCTGCCGCGCATATAGGGCACAATGCAATAGGAACAGAAATTATTGCACCCGTCCTGAATTTTGATGAAGTGCCGCGTCCGCACCGCCGCGGGCAAAGGCAATTCGTCGAATGCCTTGTCCGCATCGTCCACAAATATGCCCGCCGCCTCCAGAAGGGACGGAATACGGCTCTTGTTGCGCGCGCCCGTCACCGCGCGCACGTTCTGCCGCGCGGCAAAGACCTGCGCGTTCTTCTGTGCGGCACAGCCGCAGACGAGCACGCGCGCGTTCGGATTGTATTTCAACGCCCGCGCAACGAGCTGACGGCTCTTTTTTTCCGCCTCCGCCGTAACGGCGCAGGTGTTCAGAATATACAGATCGGCATAGCCGAGCTTTGTCGAAACCTCATACCCCTGCTCGCCGAGCGCGCGCGCGAGGGAGGCACTCTCCACCTCGTTGACTTTGCAACCGAGGGTAAAAATCACTGCTTTTGCCATAGTTTCGTCCGCAAAACCTCCCCTTTTGCCCGCTTTCTCACGCCGCATCCGCGGCCGCGGGTGCGGCGCGACGGGAATTATGCGTTCTCCCACTCGCCCGCGCCGAACATCACCACCGCCGTCAGCGCAACCGCCGCCGTTTCGGCGCGCAAAATACGTTTGCCGAGGCACACGCCCTTATACCCGAGCGCAACCGCCTCTTCAAATTCCGCGCGGGTAAAACCGCCTTCACTGCCGACAACCAACGCGCAAGAACCGTCGATGCGGTGCAGGTCGGCCTGATTTTCCTGCAAAAACTCACAGGCGAACAATTTGTTTTCATACGCCGCGCCGGAAAGAAGGGCCTCTTTCAATGTGGAATAATATATGACTTCGGGCGCACGGGAACGAAGGCATTGTTTTGCCGATTCCTTTGCCACGCGCCGCAGGCGTTCCAGCTTGCTCTCAGAGGCATATGCCGAGGAATATTCGGAGGAAAACAAGCCGATTTCGTCGACGCCGAGTTCGGTCGCTTTCTGCACGGCGAATTCGTTGCGGTCGGCGTTTTTCAGAAAACCGAACAGAAGTTTCACCTTGGTCTTTGCTTCACGTTCCCCCACGCGGGAGGACAGAATGTGCACGCGCATATCGCGCTTGCCGACCGACGTCACGATGCCGTCATACTCTTTTCCGCTGTTATCGAGGAGCACGACTTCACTGCCCTCTTCCAGGCGCAAAACGGTGCGGGCATGCACGAATTCTTCCCCTGTCAGCGTCGCTTCCTCGCCCGTCGGCGCGTCAATGAAAAATCTTCTCTTTTCCAATGTCATTTTCTCCTGAAAACAATGGCATGCCACTCCCCTCGGGAGCGTTCCTTTTCAACGGCCAGCCCCTGCGGTTCATATGCCGCCTTCACCTTTTCCACGCGGTCGTTCAGGATGCCCGAAAGGATGAGAACGCCGCCCGGTTTCAGGTATGCGGGAATGGACGAGGCCAGCAACGTCAGCACCTCCGCCGTGATGTTGGCGACGATGACGTCAGCCACGGCTTCGTTGCCCGCCAACAGGTCAGAGAGCACGACTTCTACGGCGTCCCCGACGCCGTTCAGGGTCGCATTGTGCGTCGCCGAGTCGACGGCGACGGGATCGATGTCGCTCAGGTACGCCTTTTTTGCGCCCAGCCGCACCGCGGCGATTCCCAGAATGCCGCTGCCGCAACCCACGTCGATGACCGTCGAATCGGGGCTGACGTATTCCTGCAGATATTCCACGCACATGGCGGTCGTCTCGTGTTCGCCCGTGCCGAACGCCATGTTGGAGTCGAGCAGGATGGTTTTTTCTCCGTCCCGAGGGGTATACTTGATCCACTCGGGCGCGACGACGATCTTTCCGAGATGTATGGGGCGGAAATGTTCCTTCCAAACTTCCAGCCAGGCGTCGCCGTCCACCATGCGCGCGGTGTCTTCCAGGGAACCGAAATCGATTGCCCCCGCCGCATTTTCACGCATGCGCGCAAGATCGGCTCGCAGACAGGAACGCACCTCCTCCGCGCGATCCTCGGCGACATAGCATTTGACCAGCACGTCGGCGCGGTCGTTCCAGACGAGGGAATCGTCCATATAGTCCCAATAGACGCCCCCTTCGCCCCGCTGCAGCGCCACGATATCGTTGACGTCGCAGATATTCACGCCGAAATCGGTATAATTCCACATGGCGTCGGCGACCAACTCGCTCGCAGCCGAAGTGGTGTGCACGGTTATTTCTGTAAACTGACTCATAGTCCCTCCCTTTGGGAATGATACATCTATATTATAGCACGCATACGCGTTATTTTCAAGCAAAAAAAGCACCGTCTGCCGAAAAGGCAAACGGTGCTTTTAACCGCGACAAAAAATCAATCCCTCCGCGTCAGGACGGGATTCAAACAATCCGAAAAGAGCAAAAATTCCCCGCCCGTCCATCAATTTTCTCTTCCCGCGAGATAGTCCATCGTGCAGGAAAAATACTTGGACAAAATCTGCATATGCAGAAAGCTGGGATTACGCGTGCCGTGGAACCAGCCGTCCACGCTCTGTTTGGAAAGCCCGGTGTCTTTGATCAGACGATAACGCGTAACGTTCATACGCGAAAGAAGTTCGCGGAACCGTTCGTCAAAAGGTACGTTCGCCGTACGGGCGCCGCCTCTCTCGTCGGAAAAACCGCAAAGCCACTGCAAAGAGCAATTGAGCTTATCGGCAATGGCATTCACCGTCGGCAAAGAGGGAGCACAATCGCCCCGCAGATATTTATAGAGCAAGGATAAATTCATGTCCATCTCTGTCGCAAACTGCGCACGGGAAAAGCCTTGCGATTGTAATGCCGTCTGTAATCTCTCCCCAAAAACGCTCTTCTTCGTCATACCTCTACCATCCTTCGCAATCTATTCTGCTGTCTTTTTTATTTTACACTCCCAAACATTTTTCTTCTTTTGTGTATTATTATATCCTACAAAACCAATAAAGTCAACGATTTTACCGCCTATTTATCCATTTTAATGTTCAATCCGTACCCAACATGATAAAAAATAACAAATATGGGAAAAAGTTCCAAAAATAAAAAATTTATTTTACCGCGCCGATGAACCTTGAACTTTTGCCTTCATAACGGCGAACACCTCGTCGCTGACGATGTGTTCCATGCGGCAGGCGTCGCGCTCGGCCGTTTCGCGGGGCACGCCCTGCAGGACCCAGAATTCGGTGATGACGGTGTGTTTTTCATAGACGGCGCGGGCCCGCGCCAGACCGCTTTCGGTGAGTCGCAGATGTACGCCGTCCATGACGACATACCCCTCCTGCATGAGGATCTTGATCCCCTTGGTCACGGTGGGTTTGGATACGCCCAGCCGACGCGCCACGTCCACCGAATGCACGTCTTTCTCTCCCTGCCCGAGCAGGAGAATGGCCTCCAGATAATTTTCTCCCGATTCATGTATTGCCATACTTGCAATGCTCCCGTAAAAAGATACTCGGACGGTCGGCAGAAAAGTCCCCCTTGCTTCTCTTTGAACAAGTCCAAAAACACTGCCTCGTTCCGTTATAAAATACAGTATACCACAATTTTCAGGATTTTTCAAGAATTTTTTTCGGGCAAAAACCTCCCCTGCCGTCACGAAAGCAAACCTCAACGCAAAACAGTATATTGACAAGAAGGGACAACTGTATTATAATATAAATCGTCGGAAAGATATATCTGCATTCCCGCGGATTCTGTCCGCCGATTGTATCGATGAAGACGGGAACAATAAAATTATGGGGAGGAAACATTATGAAAAAAACAATTCGTTCTTTGGCCGTAGCCGCTCTCACTCTGACCTGGCTGGCCGCCACCGCCGTTTGCGTTGCAGCCTGTGAAACGCATACCCATGTCTGGGGAGAATGGCAACGCAGTGCCACCGAACACTGGCGGTTCTGCACGGTCGAGGGATGCAACGAAGAACAGCGCGGAACGCACGCGGGCGCGCCTTGCTCCAGCTGTGCTTACGGTTTTAAAGCCCTTGCTTTCGGTTTCACCGAGGGCGGCGACGCGGCGCACGCCGATTTCGCGCGGGAAGCCAACGAATGGTTCCCCGCACAGGGAGAAAAACTCGGGTTTACCTATGACTTTGCGGGCAATGATTACAGCCTTCTGAACGATGAAACACTTTCACAGTATGATATGGTCATTTTCCTGAACGACAGACCGTACGCGGCCGAACAACAACAAGCTTTCCGCAACTTTATGGAAGACGGCGGTGCTTGGCTCGGGTTCCATTCCTGCGCGTTTTCCATGGTCGACAGCAAAGAAGAGAGCGACGGTTATTGGACTTGGTATCAGGAGGATTTCGTCGCGTGCGGGAATTATAAAAACAATACCTGGAACCCCACGGCCGAACCGTTGACGGTGGAGACGCACGATCATTACGCCACAAAGAATCTTCCGGACGTCTTCGAGGCCGCCCCTTGCGAATGGTACGGATGGCAGAACGATTTGCTGAACGACGAGGATATTACAGTGCTCCTCACGCTCAATCCCACACAGGAAAATCCCGCCGGAGACAACCCGCACAAGCCCCAAGAGATCTGGTATGACGGAAAACACCCCATTGCCTGGTCAAACAACAATTACAATATGGTCTATACAAACATAGGACACAACCTGCAATCGTACAACGATTTTGAAAAGGAATCGAAGACCTTCAGCAGTCCCGAACAATGTCAATTCATTCTGGACGCAATGTTCGGCATGCTTCTGTAAGCATACGATAAAGAACATTGGTCGGTACATATCCGCATGCCAAAGATTCCAACGGATGACATATGTTGCCGAAAAAGAGGGGCGGCGGCTTTTTGAAAAGCCGCCGCCCCTCTTTTTCTTTTCCGCTTTTTAGCGTCTGATTGTGCTTTTTGTTTCTTTCAGCATAAACTTTGTACCAATATTTTCACCCCGATGGCGACGAGAATGATTCCTCCCGCAATTTCCGCCCGATCGGAAAACCGATCGCCGATGATTCGGCCGACCCACACCGCCGCAAAGCTCAGCACAAACGCGACGACGCCGAGAAGCAGACAGGCAGGCCAAACGGGCAACGGAAGTTTGCCCGCGACATCCGCCATCAAAAAAGTGACTCCCACGGCCAAAGCGTCGACGGAAGCGGCAAAAGCCTGCACCGTCAGGCTCTTCAGAGCGGAAAAACGTCCCGCTTTTTCCCGTGCTTTGTTCTTTCCCTCCGAAGGCTTTTTTTCGCGTATTTTTTCCGATATACAGACTGCCCCGTCCAGAGCCGCGTCGGACGTTTTGAGCAAACTTTTCCCGCCGTAAGATCTTTTCTCCCCTTCATTCTTTCCCGTGCAAGCATCGGCTTGCGCGACGGGGCGGCGGCTTTTCCGCATCGCATTCTCCCGCGCGCCGTCGAAGATCATCTTTGCGCCGAGGCCGAACAGGAGAAAAAAAGACAACCATGAACAAAGAGCGGCGGGCAACGCCGACAAAAACGAAGAGGCATAGTATCCGATGAGCGGCATGCAAAACTGAAAAAATCCGAAAATCAATGCAATGCCGCACGCTTTGCGCACATTCATCGACCGATCGGTCATGCCGCCAGAGAAACAGCCGTGAGAAACAACTCTGCCAAAGTCAAAACTTTTCCTCCCTGCACCATACGCCCGTGTCTTTCGCACGGCGCGGCGGACAGATGCCCGCCGCGACCGCCGTGCTTTTCCTTCATACTTTATCCCAAGCGCCCGCGTCCGCTCTTTGCGCCCGAACGGCCGCAATCGCTTTACTTTATCGAACGGTACTGGTATAATGATACCGAAACAATGCCCGATCGCGGGCAAAAAACAAAAGCGACCAAGGTGACTTTATGCCGTATTCCGTCTATCTCAAGAAAAACGAAGAAAAACGTATCCTTGCGGGCCACAGCTGGGTGTACGCCAACGAAGTACAGCGCGTGGAGGGCAAAGACAAAAACGGATCCCTCGCCGCCGTATATGCCGCCGACGGACGGTATATCGGGAGCGGGTACATCAACCATGCCTCCAAGATCCTCGTGCGCATTTTTTTGCGAAACGAAGACACGGACGAAAAACAGTTCTATCTCTCCCGCCTGAAAGAGTGCGCCGAATACCGCGCAAAACTCGGGCAGGGCTATGACGATTGTTGCCGTCTGGTCTTTGCGGAAGCCGACGGGCTGCCGGGACTGATCGTCGACAAATACGGCGATTACCTGGTGATGCAATGCCTCTCCCTCGGCATCCATCTGCGCAAAAAGCTGATTGCGGAATGTCTCGCCGAGCTGTTTGCACCCAAAGGCATCTACGAACGGTCGGACGCCGCGGTACGCGCCAAGGAGGGCCTGCCGCCCGAAAAAGGCATCCTGTTCGGCGAAGTGCCCGACGAGATCGTCGTGCGGGAAAACGGCCTTCTGATGTCGGTGGATGTGAAGAACGGTCAGAAGACGGGTTATTTCCTCGACCAGAAGGAGAACCGCTTCGCCCTGCGGCGCTATTGCGCTGACGCGGAAGTGCTGGACTGTTTCTGCAACAGCGGCGGGTTTTCGCTCAACGCGGCGACCGCGGCAAAGCAAGTCATCGCCGCCGACATCTCCCCCCTCGCCCTTGAAAACGTGCAGAAGAACTGCCGCCTGAACGGCATACAGAACGTCGCCGTGCAATGCGGAGACGTGTTCGAGCTGTTGCGGGAATACAAGCGCGAAAACCGCCGTTTCGACGTCGTCGTCCTCGACCCGCCCGCCTTCTGCAAGAGCGCGGCCGAAGTCAAGGACGCCTGCCGCGGGTATAAGGACATCAATATCCTGGGCATGAAACTGGTCAGACCGGGCGGTTTTCTGGTGACCTGTTCGTGCTCGCACTATATGACCGCTCCGTTGTTTGAAAAGATGCTCGCCGAAGCGGCGGTGCAGAGCGGCCGACGCGCCCGCGCCGTCGAAATACGTTCCCAGGCCCCCGATCACCCCGCCCTGCTCGGCGAAGACGAAACGCGGTATCTCAAATTTTTCGTCCTGCAGATCCTCTGATCGGGCATTTTCGCGCCCGAAAACGCCCGTTCTCCCGCACCGTGCTTTTTCAAAACGGAAAAATCGACAAACCTTTATCCGATTTTCACAAAACGGCATTGACAAGCGCACGAAATCGTGGTATACTCAATATATCTTTATGTTTGAGGTGTAAAATTATTATGAATTACGCATTAAAAGGCATCACCTTTCGCGAATTAAGCGTCGTAACCAATCCCGGATTCCGTCCCGAACCGGGCAAAAAGACGGAATTTAAGCAGGAAATCCGCGTGGAAAAGGTCGCTAAGGCCAACGGCACGGAAAAGACCTATCTCAGCGGTCTGCGCTTTGAGATGAAATCCACGCCCGAAAACCCCACGCCTTACAACGTCTGCGTGCACGTCGTGGGCGTGTTTGAAGCGGAGAACGTGAACACCGATCAGGATATGCAGACCCTGCAGTATGCCACGACCAACGTCCTCTTGCCTACCCTGCGCGCGGCCGTCGCCAACCTTCTCTCCACGGCGATGTTGCCCCCGTTGCAAATCCCGCTCATCCCCGTCACCAGGCTTTGCCGTCTCCCCGGGGAAACGGAGCCCAATTTCAAGGTCAAGTTCGACGAATCCCTGTTGGCCTGAAAAAAACTTTTTCAAAACAATACGGCCGTCCCGCGAACGTTCGCGGGACGGCCTTTTTTCCTTCCTGACAATTTCTTACATTCCGACGGCAATGCCGTCTCTTTTTATTGCCGCGTCAGCGGAGCAGTCTGCCCTGTTTGGTGTTGAGCACTTCGAACATTTCCAATTCCTCGCCCGTCTGCGCATCCACATAGACGAAATATTCCCTTTCGCCGTACGTGCCGCTGAATTCATAGGTCAGCGCTTCGCTTCCCTCATAGGGAATGAGCGCGAGCCGCGCCGTGGCGGGCTCGATCTTGCCGAGCGAGCGTGCCGCTTCCGACTCGGAAATCGACGCCTTGCCGATCGTCCTTTCACAATGGTTCAGATAGTAAGGCAACGCCTCGATCCCCACGACCATGCCCTTGGTTTCGCACACTTTGACGATCACCATGTCGGAATAGCAGAGCACGCCGTCCTGTTCGTATACGAAATTGATATTGGCGGCGGTACCGTTCTCCTGCAACCAAACGGGACGCATATTGTCCATGCCGAGTTTTTCAAGGAAAGCCGCGCCGATCTCCACGCATTCCTGTTGCGAGAAATTATTGGCCATGCACTTTTCATAGCTGTCGAACATGACGAGCCGTCCGCCCGCTTTGGAAATCTGGGCATAGATCTCTCTGCTGCGCCCGTCGCGCAGATTGAAGTTATAGAGCGTCAGCCCTTCGGAAACCATGTCGCCGACGTGCTCGACGTTCTCGATGCCGTAATCGCTGAAATATTCTTGCGCCAGTTCGGCCGCACGTTCGGGCGTGACCTCTTCGGCATCGGAAAGGCCCTTTGCCGTCACCTTTTCCTTGTTCTCGGAGAAAGGCCCGTCCTGGATGCTGGAAGGCGTCTGAATGGCCTTGGAATCGATATTTTCAAAGCCGTCGTGCATTGCGCCTTTCTGACTGTCCTTGATGAGCTTTTCCCAGTCTTTTGCGGACATGGTATTGCGCAAAGTCTGCAATTCGCGCAAAATGGCGGCATTGGTTTCATACATATATTCGAGCGTTTCTTCACCGCCCGCAATCGTGCGGCCCGTCGCGACGGAAGTCAGTCCTTCCCGCGCGAACGCCGACGTGCGGTTGACAAACGAAGTCATGTTCACCGTGGTTACCATATCCACGGGCAGGCGTTCGAGCGCGCCTTCCATGAGTTCGGCATCCACCAGGATATCGGTGAGCAAACGGCGCTGTTCCCCCGCGCCGCTCGCCAGGCGGAGTTTATTCAAATTGGCGTCCAGATTTTCGCTGAGCTCGGTGATCTCATAGAGATTGCTCCGATAGCCCGCGCTCATCATCGCGCTCATGTTGCTCATATTCACGCCGCCGACCGTGATGACGGTGAGCATGACGAGGGAGGCAACGCCGAGGGAAATGACCGCCGCCAACCAGCCGCCGATGCCTTGCTTTTGCGAACGGCGCTTGGTCGACTGTTCCCGCCGATGTTTGCGTTCTTCGGCCTCCAGACGGCGCTTGTGCATCCGTTCTTCCTTGCGCTTCATGGCAAGTTCGTGCTCCAGTTCCCGATTCTGCTTCTGCAAGGCAAGTTTTTCCTGTCTTTCGCGCTCTTTGCGTTCCATGCGCTGTACCTTGGTCTCGTTGCGAAGCATATCCCTGCGCGCGGCGCGGGCGGCACGGCGTTCCTGCGCCCGTTCTTTGGCCTGCAACCGACGTTCTGCGGCGCGCTCTTCGGCCTGCAGACGCTGCGCTTCCAATTCTTGTTCGCGTTCCATGCGCTCCTCCAGCCGATGGGTCTTGCGCTCGGCGCGGACCTTTGCGGATTCCACGCGGGCATCGGCGGCGGCATTCTCCGCTTCCGCCTGTTTTGTTACAGACTTCTTGGCCGTCTGCGCGGCCGTCCCGTCCTTCCGTTCCCGCTCGACGCGCGATACTTTCTTGGCGCCGCTCGACGTGTTTACGCCGATTTTCCGATCGTTTTTCTTCTCTTCCATAATCTATATCCTCCCCTTAAATGGCAAACACGTGTTTGCCGATGACGGTGACCGTCTGACGGTTAAAAATCCAACTGCTCGTCGCCACGGCGGGATTGTAATAGTACAGACAGCCGTAAGAGGGATCCCAGCCGTTGAGCGCGTCCTGTGCGGCGTTGTATGCCGTGTCGTTGGGTTCCAGATTGATCTGCCCGTCGTCGACGGCGGTAAACGCGCCCTTCTGATAGATGACGCCCGCAACGGTATTGGGGAAATCGCTGCTCTTCACGCGGTTGAGAATCACCGCGCCGATCGCCACCTGCCCGACATAGGGCTCCCCTCTGCCTTCGGCATAAATCGCCTTTGCGATCAGATACAGATCGGTGCTCGTGTAATCGGACGTACCCGACCCGCCGCCGGTCACGTTGTATTCCTTCTCCAATACGGAGGCGGAAGCATTCATGCCCAGGGCGCGGAAGGTAGCCAGCCCGACAACGCCGTCCGCCGTCAGGCCGTTTTTCTGTTGAAATTTCCTGACCGCTTCACGGGTGCCGCTGCCGTAAATACCGTCCACCGCGCCCGTGTAATATCCCCATTCCTTGAGGCGGCGTTGCACCTCTTTGACCTCTCCGCCCGTCGAACCCTGCCGCAGTACGGCGGCAGGCAACACGGCGGTCTCCGCCGCCGACGGGAAGGAATTTATATGTTGTTGGATTGCGAACAGCGCGCAAACCATGCCGACGGCAAGAATTGCCAGTGCAAGCGCGCTCATTCTGAGTACTTTTTTCATGTTTTTCGTCTTTATTCCTCCTATGTAATGCGTCCGCCGTTCTTCCCGTTTTTCCCTTTTGCTGCGGACATGCCGCCGCCGTTTTTTCTCTCCCCTATCGTGAGCGTTTATCCCCGCCCCGCCGCTCCCCGCGGCGGGGCGGCCGAAGCGGGCGAAGCAACCGAAAAGGATGAAAAAGCCCAATCAAAAAACGACTTAATTTCCTGCCCGCGCCTTTACACAAAGGCCGCCGTCACTCGCCGAAAAATTCATCGATCGTTTCGAGAATTTTGGAACGGTATATAATATTGGTACCGCTGACGCTCGTGAAACAGAGGGGCGGATAGATGCAACACCACCAGTTATCCCCTTCGCCCGTGCCGAGTTCGACGATCAGCGCGTCGTATACCCCCGCGGCAAGCGTGTATTCCTCGTATACCCGCGTGGGAAACTCCTCCTTGCGCACGTCCGCTTTCACGCCGTAAGAAAATCCGTTTTCCCGCAACACGCTTTCGCCCGTTTCTTCGATCTCGCAAAGATGTTGCCGCGTGGCGGCAAGCGCTTCTTCCTTATTCGTGCAGGCAGCGACCCAAGGCGTTATTTTTTCCACGATCGCGTCGCGGACCAAATATTTGACGGCCTGATCCTCCGCGTCGTTGGAGTTTGCGCGGATATGCACACGGAAATATTCCGCCTGCCCGCCGCCCGCGCCGCTTTCAACGCCCTCCGCCGTCGCGCCCGCAACCGCCGTCAAAATTATTATGACTAACCCGAGAAAAAGTATACAAAGTTTTTTCATTTTTATTGCCTCCGACTGCATATATTGACAGGCGGGAAAAAATTTATACCGTTATATCCGCAAAAGTCATTTCCGCACCCTTTTGCCGCCGATTTTCGATCCACAGAAAAAAAGTCAAAAAAAATTTTAAAAACAGGATAAAAAACGCTTGCCATCTGAAAAAGAATATGGTATAGTAATAAAGCTTTTGAACGAGCAGGGAAGTTTAGCTCAGTTGGGAGAGCATCTGCCTTACAAGCAGAGGGTCATAGGTTCGAGCCCTATAACTTCCACCAAAAATAGTGCGGAATATATGCGGGAATGGCTCAGTGGTAGAGCGTCACCTTGCCAAGGTGAATGTCGCGGGTTCGAATCTCGTTTCCCGCTCCAAACGAAAATTCCGCACTATTTTTTTTATTTTTGCATATACTGTCGCAAACGGATTGTACGGCGCTATAGCCAAGTGGTAAGGCAAGGGTCTGCAAAACCCTGACTCCCCGGTTCAAATCCGGGTGGCGCCTCCAATCAAAAAAGCTCCGTAAGATGTGCGGAGCTTTTGTTTTTATAATTTATACTTATTATATATACAAAAAAACGGCAGTCTGTAAAAACTTTGTATTTCGGACAAAAAAAATCAATATTTTTCTTGCCGTAAAATTTGAAAAATTAAAAAAGCCACGCCGCTGTGGCGAAACTGGCAGACGCAAGGGACTTAAAATCCCTCGTATTGTATAAAAACAGTAAAAAATGAATAATTATGCGAGTATGGCGAAATCGGCAGACGCAAGGGACTTAAAATCCCTCGGGAGCGATCCCATATCGGTTCAAGTCCGATTACTCGCACCAAAATTTTGAGAGATATTCACAAAAACATCTCTCATTTTTGTTATTAAACCACATTGGGAAGCGATTGGGAAGTGAAACAGCCCCTTTTTTGAGGTTTTATGCATAATTATGAATGTTTGATTTTCACATTCAAAAAAATTGGGGAATGCTCTTTACTTTTCTTTGTCTTTAAATAAGATATAATCATTTTTCGGAGTACTGAAATTTTTTTTGAGGAAATACCTATGATAAATGCAGTGTTTGAAAACATAACCGATTTGATACTAAATTATATTTCAGAAATGGATTATACTGACTATTCTAATAGAGATATTTCAGATTTCATTGATTGGCTCTCCCTTTGTGGTCACATAGAAAATATTTCCGTATCGCCTGATTCTAGCGACGAAAGTTTTTTGTCGTGTAGACCTGCATATGAATATGAGATGAACAGGGCAGATTTCGTTTCGCAAATTTCTTGTGAGTTAGCTAGATTTCATTTTGCTTGTTCTGCGTTAGAATGCATAATACGCTATTTTAAAATCAACTCTAAAAAGACAAACAAAGGCCTCGGGTTTAGTTTAGCTACAATATATAAGGAGAAGAATTTATTAAAGCATGTGCCAGAAAAATATTTCACTTTATATGCTTTACTCCTTGAAAGATTCAAACACAATTCATATTATACTAAAGACCTTGAAGATTTTTATAAAAAGATAGACAATGATCTTATAGATGAATCTGGATATGGAATAATACTAGTATATAAACTAAGAAACCACTTTGCTCATGGTTCACTATCCCTCTCAAGTCAATTTGGAGATTGCAACGAAGATAATAAGCCTGATATAACTTTAATCAGTCTATCAAGTCTTATTGTCCTAATCAATATAATATTTATTCTTATGCTTGATCCAATTTCAGACCAATCTATTATAGACCCTATATTTTTAGATATTCCATCTGGACAAAAAGCAAAGATATTTTTAGAAAATATAATAAGCAATATACGTTTTCACGAATAACTAAAACTAAGAACAATCTTTCCATATGATTATCGCTGATTAAACATACTAAAAATAGGTCGCCTGGCTTGATACCGAGCGACCTATTGCCTTTACAGCTCATAATTTACTTTTTCAATGTCACCGAAATAGATCTCGTCGGAATATCTCGTATAGCCTCTGTCGACTTTGGAAGATTTAACATCTTTATCAAACTCGTGTCCGTCCCAGAGCATGACAAGTTCCAGGTTGCACCCGCATTCTTTACAACGGCTGATAAAGGTATACCGAAGTTCGTGGACGTGCCTTTCCGGGAATACCCTTTTGATGGTATCGGACAACGTTTTGCTGGAAGCTTTTTTGGCTTTTTCAAAATCGATCATATCCCAGACTTTGCGGAACATAGGCGAAATGGGGATGCGCCTGCGTATCGTCGCATAGCCCTTTCTGGTTTTTTCCGTTTCGCACGTTATAAAGGTGTAGTTGTTTTGGCGTTCAATTTTCATCGAAGCAAGCTCACCCAAACGCATTCCCGTATACAGCAGCACCAACAACGAATGTACGCCGTATAAATGCAAATTGTTCTTGCAAAATTCAATGAGCTGCTTTTCTTCCGCTTTCGACAACGGGGATCCTTTCTTGACTTCATAATGCGGCAACTTGATTTTTGTCATCGGGTTTTTGAAGTCGTAGTCCTCCACCGCAAGCGCGAATACGGCGCCGAGAAGCTGCTTTACTTTCTGGGCCGTCCTGTTTTTTCCCTGCTCCACAATGCGGAACAGGTATTCCTGAATTTCCTTGCGAGAGATCTGGTCTATATGCTTGCCGCCGAGGTTGGGGATCAATTCTGTTTTGATCAGGCTTTCATAGCTTTTATATGTACCGTCTTTGAGCGTAGGCTTCTTTTCGGAAAGCCATTGCATGAGATAATCTTTCATGAGCGGCTTTTTAGAGGGCTTATGCGCCGTCTGCTCCATGAGCGCCGCAAAGAACTTGTTCTTCATGACGTCAAAGTCCTTGGAAGCAACCTCAATATTGTACCCGTCGCGGCGAAACCTGGCCTGATACATTCCGTTATAAAAACGGTATCGGACAATGTTGTTATTGTAAACAAATAGTTTTCTCGTATCGTCTGACATTTGCGATAACTCCTTTTTGGTAAAAGTAATTGTGCCGCGTTCCGACAGCTTGTTGCCGTCCGCCACTTTACGTTGGACGGTCTTTGTGGACGCAGCTTTTGCAAGAAGAGAAGCAAGTTCGTTTTGCTCCTCTTCGGGGGCGTATTGCACCAAGCCCATAAGTTTCTGCATCTCCTTATAGGTCATTTTAATTGAATCGAATGATTTTTTCCGGCCCAATCAGTGTACTACATTCAGTTGGAAAATAATAGCGCATTCCCCTACCCAAAACCGCAACGCGTGTGGAAGAAAGCGCTCATTTTGGGACCTTCCCGGGATAAAACGTAACCTTTCACGGATATGACCTCCTTGTCTTTTTTGCCTTTCGGCAAACCCGAAAACGCGGATTTGCTCGCGCCGTCAAGGATAAGAGAGGTCTGTCCGCTTATCGTTCTTTCCTTACGCGCGGAAAATATTGCTGCATGGAATTACCCGCCATATATGTCCGAATGAAGGCACATACGGCGGGTATTTTTCAAAGCAATATTTTCCAGTCCTTGACGGCACAGGCAAAAATCCGCAACAACCTTTTGCCGAAAGGAAAAAAAGTAAAAATAACCAGGCAGAAGTCATATTATTTGTACAACATACTATTTACAAAAAGGTTCAGATATGTTATAATTAAAATGTATTATTATAAAATCGGAGAGTATTATGCCGGTTGAAAAAGGACAACGGTTAAAGCTATTAAAAATATGGGAAATCCTTCGTCAGGAAACGGACGAGGCTCATCCTATGAGTTCGGTCGAACTGCTCGAAAGGCTGGAAGCAATCGACATAAAATGCGACCGCAGAACGCTCTATGCCGACATTCAGGCTCTCAATGAAAGCGGATATAAAATCAACTGCAACCGCCGCAAGACCAACGAATACTTTGTAGAGCGCCGTGAGTTCAGTATGGCGGAAATACAAATTCTGATGGACGCCGTACAGGCAGCGTCATTTATCACTGACGATAAGACAAAGGTGCTCGTCGATAAAATTGCAGAGCTTGCGGGCAGCCGCAAAGCAGAGGCAATCAAGAAGAACATTGTGGCTTTTAATACGGTCAAAAGCCATAACGAAGATATTTTTGGAACAGTTGCAACCATTACGCAGGCATTGGAACAAGGCAAGAAAATAGAATTCCTGTATTTTGATTACGATATATCCAAACGAAAGGTATTCCGCAAAGAGAATAAAGTTTATAAAGTCAATCCCGTTGCGACCATCTTTTCTGACGATAAATACTATCTGCTCTGTTATGATGATAAGCACGGCAATCCTTCACACTACCGCATTGACAGGATAGCGGAGGTGAAGGTTTCATCAGAGGATATCGCGCCTTCAAAGCTATCGGAGCTGTGTGCCATTCAAAAACATAAAAAGCAGCTTTTCGGAATGTTCACTGGCGAGGAATGTACCGTAACTTTCGAAGCGGACAATTCTCTTATTGATACAGTTCTGGATAAGTTTGGCTTTGATACGCGGTTAAGTTCCCGCGGCGAAAATACTTTCCGCTTTACCGCAACTGTGCAATTAAGCCCTGTCTTTCTCGGCTGGTGCTGTTCTTTTGGGGACAAGTTGAGAATAGTTGAACCTTACGCAGTAATTGATTTGCTGAATTCATTTATAATGAAAGTTGAAGAACAATATCAGGCGTAATTAAAGATATATTGTTATTTTTTAGGAAAATTTATGTGGTGTGCAAATTGTAATAGAACTTCTTATTCTGATATTTGTGAAATATGTGGAGGAAAAACACAGCAAGATACGCCAATAGAGCTTTTTTGGTGTGATTCTTGTCGTGTTCCAATTATAGTTGAGGCTTCTGATCCAGGCACACATTTTTGTCAAATTTGTGGCAAACAACTTCGGTATTTGGCCAAAGACTTACGACCTGTTTTTCCTGAAGAACGGTTATTATTGGAAATAATACAAGGCAAACCTTTTGCGTATGAACAATCCTCCGTTTGGGCTTCTGGTAGTAGGTATTATATTGATGGTAAAGTTTCTAATTTATCTATTGATCTTTTAAAAAAGCTTGATGCAAATAAAATTTCTGCAGAATTAGAAAAATACCATCAAAAAAATACTTATGAATTTTTTAATCATATTATCGGGTTATTTGTACAGTGTAATAAGGAAAGATTAAACTCAATAAAACAAGAAGCAGAGAATTTTGTGCGTGAACAAGTGTCACTGTTTCCAAATCATAAACCCGTTATTTCTTTTTCTGGAGGAAAAGATTCCACAGTCGTAACAGATATAGTTATACGTGCATTAAGCAACCCAAGTATAGTACAAATATTTGGAGATACAACTTTAGAATTTCCAATTACATATGAATATGTGGCACGTCATAGAAAACAAAACCCTCTTGCAATTATTAAAACAGCAAAAAATAAAGAGCAAGAATTTTATGATGTCTGCGATGAAATTGGTCCGCCTGCGAGAATGATGCGTTGGTGCTGTACAATGTTCAAAACAGGGCCTATAACTAGGGTTTTAAATTCATTATTTAAGGATTCAAATATCTTAACATTTTATGGAATACGTAAACATGAATCTGTAAGTAGGAGTAAATACGATCGCGTCGCTAACGGAGCAAATGTAAAAATTCAAAAACAAACCGTAGCTGCCCCTATTTTTTATTGGACAGATATAGAAGTGTGGCTTTATATTCTTGGTGAAGGTATTGATTTTAATGATGCCTATCGCTTGGGATATGACCGAGTCGGATGTTGGTGTTGCCCTAATAATACTTTAAGATCTCAATTATTGGCTCAGGTATATATGCCTGAACAGTCAAAGAAATGGAGAGATTACCTTATAAATTTTGCTAAACGAATTGGTAAACCAGATCCTGAGGTTTATGTTGATGATGGTAATTGGAAAGCTCGTCAAGGAGGAAATGGTCTTGCGGCCGCGGAAGATGTAAAAATTCGATATACAAATTGTACGGCTGAAGAGCATGCAAAAATATATAAATTAAATAAGCCTGTTAACGATGAATTCTTGAACCTTTTTGTTCCATTTGGGAAGGTTAGTAAAGAATTAGGCCGTAAATTGTTGCATGAAGTTATGGTATTAGATATTCATACGAATGTTCCAATTTTATCTATTCAGCCATTTAATCAAGATGGATATGATTATGCGGTAAAAATTAGAACAATGAATGTTGCAGATCATGATTCTTTACAACGCATGGCTTCTTATCAAGTGCGTAAATATAATGCATGTCGAAAGTGCTTAAAGTGTGAATCTGTTTGTCCATTTGGGGCAATTACAATTACGCAAGGCTCTTATAAGATAAATGAAAACGTTTGTCGTCATTGTAAAAAGTGTGTGTCAGCTAAATATCTCGATGGCGGCTGCTTAATGGATAGATTTTTAAAATCAAAAGAGGATTGACATGAAAATTAGAGCTCATGAAACCTTCTGCATTAGAAAAGGTTGGTTGCACAAAGGAATAAAAAATATACAGGCCAATCCTAGATTGTTTACAAGTAAAGATATTAATCCTTGTGATATATTAGGAATAGGTACCAACATGGTTAAATCACTGAGATATTGGATGAATACCGTTGGAATTATGGAGGAAGTTACAGAAGGAAATCAGCGGTTGCAGCGTCCGTCCAGATTAGGTGAAATTATCGATCGGTATGATCGATACTATGAAGAAGATGGAACGAATTGGCTTATACATTATATGCTCGCAAAAAATGAGGATCAGGCTACTGCGTGGTTTTGGTTTTTTAACATTTTTAAGTCTAATACATTTGATAAAGAGCTTTTTATTAAAGAATTAGGCGAATTTCTCCATACTGAATATTCCTATGACTGTTCAGAAAAGATGTTAAGTGATGAGTTTAATTGTCTGATCAATACATATTGTTCAAAAGGAAAATCTACAACTCCAGAGGACATGAATGAGTGTCCGTTGGTAGATTTGCATTTGATAGAGTTGACTGATAATCGCGATTATAAAAAATGTATTCCGGATACTGATTCCATTCATCCGTTAGTTATATTGGCTGTGATTGAAGATCAAACAAATAAAAATGAAATTTTGATCTCTGACTTATTAGATAAGCCGTGTAATATTGGTAAAATTTTTAATTTGGATCGTGCAACCTGTTTTTATTATTTAGAACAGTTGCAAAAAATGGGTAAATTAGAAGTAATTCGAACCGCCGGTCTTGATGTCGTAAAATTGAAGCACCAGACAAATTTTTACGATACGATTCAAGAATATTATAGAGCAATAAATGGAGTTGCAGAATAATGGGTGTTTTAAATAAAATTATAAAGCCAATAGAAGGATTTCAATACTCTGTAAATATTGCTTATGATATTTATGATGAGAAAAAAATAAAAAGTTATATCCCTTCTACAGGCTCGTTGCAAATCATAGAAGATATCCTTGCAAGTACGGATAATAGATCTACTGATCGTGCAAGAATTTTAACGGGTTCATATGGGAAAGGCAAATCGCATTTGATCCTATACGTTTTAGCATTGCTATCCGGGCAAAAAGCATCCTTGTTTTCTACAGCTATTGAAAAGGCGGCAAAGGAAAATCCAAATCTATCAAATAATATTAAAGCATATTTGACATCAGGGAAAAAGCTTCTTCCCGTGATCGTAAATGCAACGAGTTTGAACGTAAAGGCAACATTTTTGCAGAGTTTGGATTCTGCATTGAAACAGGCCGGTTTATCAAAGATCATGCCGACTACCTTTTTTGATGCAGCAATTGAAAAGATCCATTCCTGGAAAGAAAGATTTCCTACTACATATAAAGCATTTGAAAAATCAACAGGAAGGAATGGCGAATCATTTGTAAAGTCATTACAAAATTATGATCAGGCATGCTATGATCTTTTTGTAAAAGTTTATCCATCTCTTACTTCAGGGAGTGAATTTAATCCCTTAGTTGGTTCGGATATAATTTCAATTTACGATAGCGTTATTGCTGCAATAAAGCCATTAGGTTATAATGGCATATTTGTCGTGTATGATGAATTTGGAAAGTTCCTTGAAGGCAGCGTAGATAAGTCCTCTGCGATGGATATCAAGTTGATTCAGGACTTTGCGGAAAAATGTAATCGAAGCGGCGCCAATCAGCTTCATATCATGCTCATCTCGCATAAGAGCATTGAAAACTATATCGGAAAGCTTCCCAAAAACAAAGTCGATGCTTGGAAAGCAGTGTCTAACCGTTTTAAATCTATTTCTATTAGCAATGACGAGGCGGAAATTTATGATATGATTGCAACGGTTTTAAATCGTGATGAAGAGCCGTTTGAACATTTTGTTAGGTTGCATCAAAACCGTTTCGATGCGTTAACTCAAATTGCACTAAAAGACTCAACCTTTCATTCAATACAATTGTCTGATCCAAAAGGTTTAGTATATCGGTGCTATCCCCTACATCCATATTCACTACTCCTTTTGCCTCGAATTTCTGAATTAGTTGCGCAAAATGAAAGAACGATATTTACTTTCCTTTCTTCGATGGAGCGATATTCGGTTCCATACTTTTTGCGTACCGACGAATCGGAATTTCCAATCATAGAGCCGGATTATATCTATGATTATTTTGAAAAGTTGTTTAAGGGTGAACCCTATGGAAGCACAATAAAGAAACAATGGCAGATCACTACGGCAGCATTGTCAAAATTAAAAGAATACGACAATGAACTCGCCGAGAAGATAATCAAGGCAATAGCCCTTATTTACTGCGTCAATGATTTTGAGGTTGTCCCTCCCAGCTGGGATTTAATTTGTGACATTTATTCTATAAATTATAGCTGGGCTGAAATTGAAGCTGCTAAAGAAATTTTAAAAAAGGCCCATCTCCTTATTGAGCTATTGTATAAGCCATACGTGCGTATAAGCGAGGGTAGTAGACATGACGTTTTAGAGCTTATTCAACAAGAGGTCTATAAATTAGAGAAAACTATCAAAACATCTGCCGCTTTTAACGAGTACTACAATATAAATTATTTATATCCGGTTCAATATAATGACGAAAACGAAGTTGTTCGTTATTTTGATTTCTGCTTTATCGGAATTGATGAGTTACCTGGTATTACTCCAACTGGATTATCTTTGCAGACAAATGCAGACGGAATTGTGTATGCGATACTTGCTCAGACAGAAGATGAAATCGCTGTGGCAAATAAGGCAATAAGCAACATACATAATCGACGAGCTGTGTTCATTGTGCCAAAAACGTGCTTTGATTGTAAATCAATCGCGGCCGGCTACCAAGCGATTTTAAATCTTAAAAGTATTTACGCCGATAAGGAGATTGAATTACTCGAAGAACTAAATTACATTTTAGAAGATAGGCAAAATATCCTTGATTCGTATATCGTAAATACATTTTTCCGCCTTGATAAAGGAAACAGTTCTGTTTATTATGATGGTCATGTGCAAGATATTTCGCGTAAAGCACAGCTCTCGCAATTGCTTTCCTCTATCATGTCGAACATATACAATAAAACACCTAGAATAGTAAATGATTTGATCAACAAGAATCAGATTAGTTCAACTATTAAAAGCGCGAGGAATAAAATTCTATCGGCATTATTGTACGGCTCTTATAAAAAGAATCTCGGGTTGACCGGTAACGGCCCGGAATTAAATATCCTTAGAAGTACATTGATTATACCCGGGGTTTTTATTAACGAAGAGGATGCCCATATTGAGTTAGATTGCTCTGATTGCAAAGTAAAAGAAATACTGTCTGAAATAAAAAAATACATTATCCAATCAACGCATACACGTAATCATAACTTTCAGGAATTATATGATGTTTTAATTTCGCCTTATTATGGCTACGGTTTGAAGCGTGGTATTATTCCTATTTATTTAGCCGTTGTATTTGCGCAATATAGAGAGCATATTACAATTTTGCGTCATGATCGTGAACTGCCGCTTTCTGCGACGGTATTATGTGATATTGACTGTTCACCTGCCGACTATTCTGTCGTTCTTGAAGAATGGGACGATAAGAAGGAAATCTATATTGCAAACTTAGAGGACGTTTTTTCTGATTACGTTAACGCTTCCGATAAATCGAATGGATCATTTGTCTACATTGTAAAGGCCATGCGTAGATGGTATTTACAACTCCCTAAATATGCTGTTATTACAAGAAGTGTATGTTTACCGGATGGTACCATGTCCCCTCTTAATAAAGCATCTATTCGATTTAGAAATATGCTGAGTAGTCCTGAACTAAATTCTCATGAATTTCTTTTTGAACAGTTGCCTAAAATTTTTGAGAGTAATGACTATGATTCAGTAATTAAATCTTTGAGATATTCTTATCAGTGTATTAATGACACATACAAGAATGTGCACATCAAATTAATTGCCGAAGTAAAGGCTCTATTTGGTGTATCAAAGACCGATAGTTTATCTTCTGTATTAGCTAACTTTTACGATGATCTAAAGGTAACGACTAAAGAACATCTATTTAGCGGAAAAGCCAGCATGTTTTTGGATATTGCCAAGCATCCAAATAATGATGAGTATAAGCTAATCGAAACGATTGCACGAGCAATTTTTAATTTGCGCATGAGTGATTTCACTGATGAAATTATGAATTGCTATGTGCAGGATCTGAGAGCCGTTATCGATGAAATAAAATCTTACGATGAAAAATTAGCTAATTCTCGTAATTCGGTAAATGGCTATAAAATTATTTTTACCGATGAGAATGGTCACGAAGTAACAAGGCAATTCGATGCGACGGAATATACCGATAGCGGGCAGCTCTTATATAATGACTTAACAACAGCGATAGATGAGTTTGGTGGCGCCGTGTCGAGTGACGAAAAAAGGCAAATTCTATTTAGGATATTAAAAGAGTTGGTATGATAAAGGGATATTTTGATAATGCTGCAACGACGTACAGAAAACCGGAAGGGATGTATGAATTTATTGCAGACTATATGTCATCATATGGCGCAAATGTTGGCCGAGGTGAATATAACACCGCCATGACCAGCGGAAAGCTTGTTTCAGACACAAGAAACAAACTACTTGCGTTAATGAATGCGCCAGAAGACCGTGTCGCAGTATTTACCCCATCCGCAACCATAGCATTAAATATGCTAATTTTTGGCTTGGGGTTAAAAAAGGATGATGTGATCTATATTTCCCCTTTCGAGCATAACGCTGTATTAAGACCTTTGTATCATTTACAAGAGTCGCTAAATATACAGATACAATTTATTCCGATGCTCAAAAAGGATAAGTATAAATATGACTTGGTTCAACTTGAGCGTTATATGAAGAACGCCCAACCTAAGGCGATTATTTTGTCTCAAGTGGGAAATGTTCTCGGAAATATAGCTCCCGCAGAAGAGATAGGAAAACTAGCGGCAAAATATAATGTTATCTCTATTGTTGATGGTTCACAGTCATGCGGAGTACTTGAGTGCGACTTGCATTATATTGATTATTATGTATTCGATGGGCATAAAACTTTACTTGGTCCTACCGGTATAGGTGGATTTATTTGTCGGAAACAATGTAATTTAACTCCTTATATCTTTGGTGGAACGGGGAAAGATTCGGCTAATCATGATATGCCCAAAACATTGCCTGAGCGATATGAAGCGGGCACAATGAACCTTGTCGCTATTGCAGGGCTCAATTATTCCGTTGGCTGGCTCATAAATAATTTATTATATGTAAAAACGATGGAGAAACGAAATCGCGAGCGACTATATCATCTTTTAGAGCTGTATAATTATCTTACTATAATAAGTCCTTATCATGAGTCTAGCGGTATTGTTTCCTGCAAAGCAACAGGGTTTACCTCAGATGAATTCGGAAAAATTCTTTCAGATCGAGGTATTGCCGTTAGAACGGGATTGCACTGTGCTCCCAAAGCACATGAATATATCGGATCGTTTCCAGAAGGATTGGTTCGTTTTAGTGTGTCGGCGCTTACATCAGAAAAAGATTTTAGCGCATTAAAAAATGTATTGGATGAGTTATCTGATGAAATAATTTAAAAGAGGGAAAATTATGATACTGAAAGATCTACATATCGAGAAGGAATATAGAAATTTAAAATGTGATGTGATAAGCGAATTTTATATTCCTGTTTTAAGTACAGCTGTGAAATATAAGCGTGCCGTAGGCTTTTTTAATTCTGCTGCTCTTTACGAAATTGCCATAGGATTAAAGAATCTTGCCTCGAACAAAGGGAAATTTGAACTTATTGTTTCACCGCGTTTAACGGACGAAGATATTAAATCTATTCAGTTAGGCTATGAAAAACGCCAAGAGATTATCGAAGCCGCCCTCTTAAGAGATTTTCATGAGCCTAAAAATAAAGTTGAGATTAGCAAATTAAATCTTTTAGCAAATCTTATAGCCGATAATATTCTTGACATAAAAGTCGCGTTTAAATTAGACGCACATTCAGCGGGAATTTTCCATGAGAAAATGGGGATCGTTATTGATAGCGAAAGAAATAAATTAGCGTTCACAGGCTCAATGAATGAAACATATTCCGGCCTTTTGCAGAATTATGAGTCCATTGACGCCTTTTGCAGTTGGAGAGATGAAGACGCTGAGCGTGTAGCCATAAAAGAGTATGCTTTTGACAATTTGTGGGATAATCTCGATACGGCTATGGAAGTAATTCCATTTCCACAAATCGCAATAGATAAGCTGAATAAATATAAAATCAATGATAATGAAGCATTGTTTAAAAGTCAAGATGTAGACGTGAAGCCAGACCAGACAAGTGAATTTTTTAGAATTCCAGAGTCCATAGAATTACATGATTATCAGATAAAAGCCATAGATACTTGGATGAGTAAAGGCTGTCGCGGTATTTTTGATATGGCCACCGGCACGGGAAAAACTTATACTGCGTTGGGTGCTTTGGCAAAATTATCAGAAAAATTGGGAAATCACTTAGCGGTTGTAATTGTATGTCCTTATCAGCATCTTGTTGAACAATGGGTAGAAGATATCTATGCATTTAGAGTAAAACCGTTAATTTGTTATTCAAGATATAATTGGAAAAAGACATTAGCTCGGATGATTTCCGATTATAGTCTTGGAATTACAGATAATTTTTGCGTAATAACAACAAACGCTACATTTGTTACTCCGGCAATGCAAAACGAATTGACAAAAATGAATGGCGATTTTTGCCTTGTAGTTGATGAAGCGCATAATTTTGGTTCAAAAAAGCAAATTGCGTGTATGAGCGAAAAATTTAATTTTCGGCTTGCGCTTTCTGCTACCATCGTTCGCCATCATGATGAATATGGCACCCAGCGATTATTTGATTATTTCGGAGATAAATGTATCGAATATACTTTAAAGGAAGCTATTGCTGATGGGAAATTAACGCCATATTATTACTATCCAGTTCTTGTTTCGTTTAATGAAGAGGAGCTTCATGAATATGTAGAAATAACGGATAAAGTTGCTAAAATATTAAAAAAAGTCCCCCATGGTGATGATCTGCCACAATCAGCCGAGAGACTGTTAATTAAACGAGCTCGAATTATTGCCGGCGCGCAGGAAAAAGTCGTTAAATTAAAAGAGGTTATTACACCATATCAGAATGCTAATCATCTACTGGTTTACTGCGGAGCAACAAGAGTTGAAAGTTTGTATCTAAATGAAACTGCAATAGATAGCGATGATCAAAGGCAAATTGATGAAGCAACATCCTTATTAGGAAATGTATTAGGTATGCGTGTCACACAGTTCACCGCCGCAGAAGATAGTAGGCAACGTGAGTTGATAAAAGAGCAATTTTCTAAGGGTGAAATACAGGCTTTAGTTGCCATTAAATGTTTGGACGAAGGTATGAATATACCTGGAATAGAAACAGCCTTTATTTTGGCAAGTAGCACTAATCCAAAAGAATACATCCAACGGCGAGGGCGAGTACTTAGAAAGGCTCCTGGGAAACAGTACGCTAAAATCTATGACTTTATAACTCTTCCACGACCGCTTGATGAATATTCTTTCCAGAGTTCAATTCAAGCTGAACTTTCTTTGGTAAAGCGTGAGGTGGAAAGAATGCGCGATTTTCAAGAACTATCAGAAAATCCTTCTGATGTAACAGAAATAATTCGGGCTATAACCGAAAAATATAATTTATATCTTATAGGAGACGAGTATGAACGAGTTGAATGATAAGCGGGAATTAAATGCGGCACTTTTGCGCAAAATGGAAGTTCGTATTTATGGTTACGAACATGAAAACCATAAAACGAAACGTCTCACTGATTCAGAGATGGTGCAGAAAATACGAAAAACTATCGAGGAGATCGTTCGACAGGAGGACGAGCAATGATTATCAAATCTATCACGATTGAAAATTTTCGCCAATACAAAAATAAAAACGTAATTGAATTCTCTACGGATCCTGAAAAAAATGTAACTGTTATTTTGGGTGTCAATACTAGCGGCAAAACAACTATCATTCAAGCCTTTAATTGGTGTCTGTATGAAACAACGACTTTCAAATCCCGTGATATGCTTCTTAACTCTGAATTAGCATCATCCTTGCCGGAAAATGGATTTGTTGACGTTCGCGTGCAAATTATACTTGTACATGAAGACAAAGAATTTACGATTATTCGTTCTCAACGCTTTGTTCGCACTTTTAGCGGCAGTAAAGTACGTGGGGAAAAATCAAACTTATCCGTGTATTACAAGGAACCAAATGGCAATAGCTATCCTATTAAGCCGTATGAATGTGCAAACACAATCAATAAAATATTGCCTGTCGGCTTATCAGATTACTTTTTCTTTGACGGCGAACGAATTCAGGATATTAACAATAAAAAAGATGTTGTGTCAGCTGTTCGTGGATTGATGGGATTAGATGTAGCTAAAGTAGCCGTCGATCATTTAGATCCATCAAAATCAAATTCTGTTACACGCAAATTACAAAACGAGTTGAAAGTTGGTAGCGACGATGCCAGCCAGACGTTGCAAAGAAAATCGACACAGGCAGCATCCGATCTGGAGGCTAAGCAGGAGCGTCTGAAAAAGGTCGATGAAGAAATTGAGTTCGCTCAAGCAGAAAAAGAGCGTTTTGCGGAGATATTGCGAAGCACTGCAGAGGTCCGCGGGTTACAGACCAGTAGAGATTCTTTAGAAAGACAATTGACTGGTACTGAAAGCAGTGTCAAATCTGCGCAAGATCGTTTGATTACAGATTTTAATAGGGATTATTTTTCATTTTTTATTCAGCCATTATTAGGTAGGGCGAAAAAAGTTTTATCCGCTTCTACGAAGCAGATGGAAGGCATCCCTGAAATGAATTCAAAAGCTATAGATTATATCTTAAAACGTGGACGGTGCATTTGCGGTTGCGATCTTACGAAAAATCAGGGTGCTGTAGAAAATATAGACTACGAAAGAAGTTTACTGCCTCCTCAACATATCGGGACAATGGTTCGCTCATTTTCAGACGCGTGTGAGATGTGGAAAAATCAGGGTAAACAAGCAGATTTAAAGCAAGCTATTCTTAATGATTATTCTGAAATTCGCCGGATACATACAAGACATGGTGAGATTATCGACGAATTGAAGGATATTCACAAAAAAATCAAAGAACTAGGCTCTGTTAATGCTGCTCAAATTGAGTCTGATAACGCAGCAAATGATCGTATGCTTTCTAATAAGCAACAACATAAAGGAACTTTAATTGCGGAAATTCGTTCTCTTCAAAACACAATTACTGACTGCGATCGTCAAATAAATAGCCTTGCTGCGCAATGCAAGCATAATAATTTGATACGTCGTGAAATTGAATATGCTACTGCTGTATATAACTGGTTTAGAGATGCTTATGACAAACAAGAAAAAGAAGTAAAAAAAGATTTGCTGGAAAGTGTAAATAAAATTTTTCAACAAATGTATCATGGTTCAAGACAGGTTACTATTGACGATAACTACCACATTCAGTTGACTACTGCCGTAGGAGATGAAAAAATTTCAACGGATGAGTCTAAAGGATTAGAGGCTGTAAAGAACTTCTCGTTCATCGCGGGTTTAGTGGAATTAGCGCGTAAAAAAGCAAGAAAGGTTGAAGGCAATTCTCTTCTTGGTGAGCCTGATATTTTCACGACTGAGCCTTATCCTATTGTAATGGATGCTCCATTTTCAAATGTTGATGAAATTCATATCAATAATATAGCGCGCCTTCTTCCAGAAATTGCTGAGCAAGTCATACTTATTGTTATGAAAAAAGACTGGACGTATGCTGAAAAAACAATGGGAACACGTGTTGGTGCAAGTTATTATATTGAAAAAGTCAATAACTCTGACACTTATTCTACAATAAGGAGGGTGTAACAATGTTTGAAGGCGATATCAAGATGACGGGGACACATGCTTCATACATAAAATTTTTGGCGGCGAAGTCAACCCAATTAAATAAAGATTCTACATCTGCCGGGATTTTTAGACGATACATTGATGTTTATATCGCTGGTGCTATAATAGGCATGGTAAAAAAACTTAAATCCAATGCCAATACGGAAAATGATGATAGTGCTAATATCCTTGCAGATGCGGTAATAAGAGAACAGGCAAAATTAAAAATGCTTTATCGAATCGCTATGTTAATCGACAATCCCGTTCTTAGCGAAGATGAGAGAATAGATTTAGCTTTTCGATATGATACTGATGACGAAAAAGTTAAGCAAGGGATGGATGTTTTTAATGCGTATGCCCGTGGTGGTATAGAATGGCTTTATCAGGAAATTACATCTAATAATGCTTCAACCAACGAGGACTATTTAGAACGCTTGACGGTATTAGTTAAAGAATTTTCTGAAGATTATATTGAAAATGGTTTAGTTGTATAAAACTGTAAGTCGGGCGGTCAATAGAATGGCCGTCCGAAAATTTTCTAAAAAAACTTTCATGGTGTCATATTACTTGTACATTTGACGGTTGACATCCTCTACTCTATGTGCTATAATCTATCCATACATACGAACATATGTTTGTGATTTAGGGGAGGTGAGTAAATCAATGAAACGCAGTAATGTGAAGTGTCCGGTTTGCGGATACATTAACGAAGGAGTAGACCTGGAGGAAACGAAGGGTGGGCAGAATGCTGCAAGTGTGAAGCTGTCTTTATGGCATCCGGTTACGCGCAGCAATTTCTGCTTTCAAAATTGTCTTTCGGAAAGATTCCGGAACATGTTTCAAAGGCGATAAAAGCATAAGCAAAGTCTTTTGGAGCAACGTAGCCCCGTTTGTTGTTTTTGAGATGGGAAAGAGCATTCATTGCGGGATATCCCCTATTGAATGTATCTTGTTTATGCGGCTTTAATTTGTATGATAAGGAAGGGGTGCGGTTTTGAAATTAGCAGAACTGACGCGCCCGTACAAAGCAATATGCGATAACTGTTTAAATATTTATACCGTATATCAGACGGAGGACGGAATTATTTCATATCAATGCCCTGTATGTGGCGTGAAAATACGGATTCGCAAAATCAGCAAATATTTTTTTGTCAAAGAGTTGCGATATCCCAAGAGTAAAAAAGTGTAAAACTGAATATAGAACGGTTGTCGGGAGAGAACGGTCAGGCTGAAACAGCGCCTAAGTAAAGCCGTCCAGAATACGGCAATTAAGATCGATTGACACGAAGCAAAGATATTACCTGCGAGGTCGGCGATAAGATGGGATTTCTTTTAGTTAAGAAATCTTGTCTGTCGCCGGCCTCTTTTTTTATGCCAAAAACAGTCTGATCCCCTGATATAAAAGGATCGAAAAAAATATTGAATGCCTGATTTGCAATAAGGGCAAGGGATACATACGGCTTTTTTTTATTTTGAAGAGAAAAGCGGAAAGTATCTTTTTCTTGCCATGCCCTTATTGCGTCCAGCGATCGGTCCGGCTCGAAAAACTCCCCCTTTCCATGTGCTCCTTTGCCTGCATTGCGATTTGGCGAAGGAGTTTTTCATGGAAACCAAAGAGCAAAAGCAGTATTACGTCATCGTAAACGGACAGAGGGTTGAAGTAACGGAAGAAGTGTACCGTGCATATGTGCGGCCGGTAAGAGCGCAGCAACGCACTGAAAAACGCAATAAGCGGTGCAAGGTAAAAGGCGCGCGGTTCGGACTTATAAGGTGTAACGGCGATTGTTCCGAATGTGATTACGCGAAAAGCGGGAAGGCATTGGGCGGCACGGAACAATCTTTGGAGGCACTTGCGGAATCGGGATTTGAACTCCCGTCTGAATCGGATATGGAGGCAGATCTTGTCGCGCGTGAAGAATACGAGGAGAGAACGGCATTGTTGCATCTGGCTATCTGTTCATTGAATAAGCGTCAAAGATATATCCTCAAAGAGATTTACGTCAACAGAAAAACCAGTGCGGAAATAGCTGCCGATTTGGGAATAGACGCAAGCGCGGTCCGCCACTCCCTGCAACGTATTCTTGCTTCTTTGAGAAAATTTTTTGAAGAAAAATAAAAAAATTTTTATTTTTACCGTCACGTTTTCGGGATAAGTGTCCTTGTGATAGTGAAGGGAGTTGAGCCGGCACCTGATAAGACAACGTTCATATCTGAAAGCGTTCCGGTATCCGGCACAAATATCATAAGGAGGTAATCGAATGATCACATCGGAACAGATAAGGAATGACCTGCATGAAATCAGATACTACTATTTGCGCAAGGCAAAGTTGGACGATGCGAGCCGTTCCATCGGCGATTCCGCCGTCCATCAGCTCGTGGAAAAGTATAACCGCGCCATACGCGTGGCTCCGCTGCGGCTCTATGACATCTACGCCTGCCTGTATGTACGAGGGCAGACGCAGGAAGAGTTGGCCTACGAACTGAGCTATACGCCGCAGTATATCCGCAAACTGATCAGCCAGCTCCCCTCTTACTTCAAAAATAAATTCAATGAAACGGAGGTTACGTAATGGAGCAATTCATGAAGCGCTTTTTGGAGGCGATGCTTCACGCAAAGCCTGAGGACATCGCATCGTTCTTTGACGACGATATGGAAGACGACTGCGACGAAGATGAGGAACAAGACGAGCGGGATGCGGATATGCCCGAATTTCTTGAGAGGGCGACCAACGTCTACCGCACCAAATTTTATATCGTACGGCAGCAGATCATGTACCGGCGCGACTCGCTTCTCGGGGCGTATCTCTGCAGCCGCGACACGTTCTACTGCCGCACGCCCGAACGCGACAGGCAGTACGAAGCCGCATTTCCTCATAATGAGGAAAAGAACGGCAAGCGCATTCCCGCTTTGATGTACATCCGAAAGTACATCGACTGATCCCCTATTCCCAACCGGCGTAACCGAACGCAGACAATCAAGGGCGAACCCTGTGCGGCACTTCGAAGGATAAGAGTGGCCACTCGCCGCAAGTCATCGCACGGGACGTAGTGTCCGAAAAAGCGCGTTCGTTACCACATATCCACAACTTTATATCTTTATTTCGCTTGGCTAACGGCAACACGGGCAACCCACGCTGCGCTAACGGCGATACGGGCAATTTCATTTGGAGGTTACAAATGCCCAGAAACAACAATTCCGGCAACGGCGGCAAGTACAACAACCGCCGCTGGTACATTCCTTCCAAGCGTGCCAAGAGCTATGCGGACGAGCGCAAGGCAAAAGTCCACCAACACGGGCCCAAGGAAGGCAAAGAACTCACCGATTACGAGGCAGGCATCCGTTCGGGATACCTGCAGGCACAGTCGGACCATGCAGGCATCTACAAGTACAAAAAGGCCCTTTCCGAGGGCAAGAGCAAGCAGGAAGCGCGCGATATCTCGCAGCGCA